>JADGNT010000275.1 GCA_017883345.1 Candidatus Solibacter sp.
CATGGCAGTTTTTCATGAGCTTTCGCGGGCCGAAGGCCCATCCCAACAGACAGGACTGACAGCGAATTTCCGGCAAAGTCAGCCAGAAATTCATGTCAGTCCTGTCTGTCCCCGGCGGGCTCGACGGTGGCGCTCATGGAACCTTTGGAACGCGGCAGGCGCCAGTCCGGTCCGTAGGCCTGGATCTGGTCGCGAGCGAATTCGGCCTCGCGCAGTTCGCAGGTGATGAGCACGGTGCGTCCGGCCCGATCCACCTCCTCGGCGTGCCGGTAGGCCTGGTCGAGCGTGAAGATGAAGATTTTTTGCAGCATTTCGATCACGTAGTCGTACGTGTGATCGTTGTCGTCCAGAAGAACGACGCGGTACAGAGGGACCAGTTGCTCCCGCTCCAGGATTGCAACGTCAGGGGCCAGCGACGGGTTCGCCATGATAACGGCCGCGGAGCCGCACTGATCAGTATGCGCTATTGCGCGCCGCGCGACAACAACAAGACCTTGAGGGTGTCGAAGATGATGTAGGTGTCGAGGGCCATGGACATGTTCTTGATGTAGTAGAGGTCGTATTCGAGCTTGGTGATAGTGTCTTGGAGGGTATCGCCGTACTTGTAGTTGATCTGCGCCCAGCCGGTGATGCCGGGCCGCACGCAGTGGCGCTGCCGGTAGTAGGGAATCTGTTCGTTGAGCGCTTTGACGAACTCGGGGCGCTCGGGGCGGGGGCCGACGATCGACATCTCGCCTTTGAGCACGTTGAAGAGCTGCGGCAACTCGTCGAAGCGGACGCGGCGAATGACGCGGCCGACCATGGTGACGCGCGGATCGTCCTTCTGTGCCCACACCGCGCCGGTGCCAAGCTCCGCATCGATGCGCATGGAACGGAACTTGTAGACGGTGAACAGCGAGCCATCGAGGCCGACCCGCGTCTGGCGGTAGAGCACGGCTCCGGGGGAGGAGAGGCGGACCGCGAGCGCGGTCAGCAGCATAATCGGGAAGGAGAGGATAATCCCGATGACGGCCACGGTCATATTCGATAACCGCTGGTAGAGCAGGTTTTGAGGGCGGGGTCCCAACTCGCCGGAGAAGATGAGCTGCGAGGGCCGGATCTCTTTCAGGCAGACGCGCCCGCACACGCGCTCGTACGTGTTGGCGGCTTCTTCGATGACGTTTCCGGCGAAGCGCAGTTCCAGCAATTCGCCCACCGGCATGCGGTTGCGCCTCTCGAACATGCCGACCACGATGCGGTGGGGCTGAGTGGTGCGAACGATGTCGTGCAGCGATTCCATGGCGCCCAGAATCTTGCCGCCGGGGAGTTCGGCGCTGGGAGCGTGCCGGTCGTCCACATAGCCGGCGATCTCCAGGCCGCTTTCGGGGCGATCGGCGATGTACTGGCCGATGTCTTCGAGCAGCGGGCTGCCGCCCACCAGCAACAGGCGATCGCGGCCCACCAATTGAAACGCGAAGGCGCTAAACAGGAGGCGCCAGAGGAAGATGGCCACCACGGCGATGGCACTGCCTCGCAACATGATGCTGATCGGCACGCGCAGGCTGGAGTTGAGGTAAGAGATCAGGCCCTGGGTGAGGAATGCCAAGCCCATCACCAGGCAGAGCTGTTGGATCAGGACGATCCGCGATTTGACTTGAATCTGGGAATAGAGATCGTGAAGATGCAGCCCGACCAGAATGCTGAGGACCACCAGTGCAATCCGGGAGAGCCCGCCGTCGTCCAAGAGAAAAACGGTGGGATCGACTTCGAGAACGAGGTACGTCGCGAAGATGAAAGCCGAGGTCACCAGCAGAATCTCTGAGACCAACAGCGTCAGCGTGCCAACTGGAATAAAGACCTTAAACAGACGAATCATCGAAGGGCCAGGTACGCGAATAACGGCAAGGTTAATTATACTCGGGATTGCGGGGCATCCCAACCGCCAGAACTGCCGTGACGAAAACCATCTATCTCGATTATCACGCCACCACACCGGTGGATCCGCGTGTCCTGGACGCGATGCTTCCCTTCTTCGGGCCGAAATTCGGCAATGCCGCCAGCGGTACGCACAGCTTCGGATGGGAGGCGGAGGGGGCGGTGGAAGTGGCGCGCAAGCGGATCGCGGACCTGGCGGGGGCGGGCGCGAGAGAGATCGTGTTCACCAGCGGCGCCACGGAGTCGGACAATCTGGCGCTGAAGGGCGTGGTGGCGGCCGCCGGCGTCGCGCGGGCGCATATCGTGACCCTTGCCACGGAGCACAAAGCGGTGCTGGATACGGCAAGCCGGCTAGAGGGGGCGGGTTGCCGGGTGACGATTCTGGGTCCGAAGCCGGACGGACTGGTGGATCTGGATGAGTTGCGCGAGACAATCGGGCCGGAGACGGTTTTGGTGAGCGTGATGTACGCCAACAATGAAATCGGCGTACTCCAACCGGTGCGCCAGATCGGCGCGATCTGCCGCGAGAAGCACGTGCTGTTCCATTGCGACGCGGTCCAGGCATTCGGCAAGTTTCCGGTGAGCGTGGACGCCTGCCACATCGATCTGATGTCGGTGAGCGCGCACAAGATGTATGGGCCGAAGGGGGTGGGAGCGCTGTACGTGCGGAGGCAGAATCCGCGGGTCAGGCTGACGGCGCAGATGGACGGAGGGGGGCACGAAGAGGGAATGCGGTCGGGGACGCTGAACGTGCCGGGGATCGTGGGCTTCGGTGAGGCGTGCGTGGTGGCGGCGCGGGAGATGGGGGAGGAATACGGGCGCCTGGGGGTTTTGCGCGACCGGCTGAAGCAGCGGCTGGAAGAGGGGCTGGATGGGGTACACGTGAACGGTTCGATGGAGCACCGGTTGGCGGGCAATCTCAACGTGAGTTTTGAGGGAGTGGACGGCGATGCGCTGCTGGTGGCGCTGCCCGATCTGGCGGTTTCCACGGGCAGCGCCTGCAACTCCCACGGCGGTGGGGGGAGCCACGTGCTGCGGGCGATCGGGGTGGCGGCGGACCTTGTGCAATCGGCCACGCGGTTCGGGCTGGGGCGATTCACTACGGAAGCCGAAGTGGAATACGCCGCGGGGCGTGTCGTGGAGGTAGTGCGGAGGCTGCGCGAGCGGAGCCCGGTATGAGAGGGATGGGCTTCAACGAGAGAGGTGCAGAGCATCCCTAAACGCCGGGCTACTGAGGAACTATTCCATCGAGCCAGCTTCGCGGACATCCATGCCGATCTGCGTGCCTGAATCGCGAGTGGTTGCGCGCCAGGTTGCAACTGCGGCATTGCCGCAGTACAATTCAGATATGCGCCGCTTGTTCCTGTTCCCGCGCTATCAACGTGATGCGGCAAGATTGCTTGACGTGAAGGAGCAGGACGAAATGGAGCGCCATATTGCCGACGACCCAGAGCGCCACCCGCGCATTCCGGGCGGAAGCGGTATGCGGAAGGCGCGGTGGGCACGTCCCGGCCGTGGGAAACGCAGTGGCCTGCGGGTAATTTACTACTTCGCCGCTCCGGACTCAGTGTACTTCATCGCCGTATATGCCAAGAACGAGAAGGAGAATCTCAGTGACGCCGAAAAACAAGCCCTTGCGAAAATCCTCCGGCCGATCAAGCGACAAGAGCACTAGGCTTGGTCGCGTACTGGTTGAGTCGGCCAAACAGATCGCGCAACACATGAGGGGCGAAATCGAACTTCCCATGAAGGTGGTGCGCTTGGTGCCAGACGTAGACGTTCGTGCAATCCGTGAAGGGCAAGACCTCACGCGCGCGCAATTTGCGGAACGCTACGGGCTGCAAGTGCGGGCCATTCAGGAATGGGAGCAGGGGAGACGCAAACCGGAACCGGCGGTGCGTGCGTATATGATCGTCATCAAGAATCAGCCCGCGGCGGTGCGGAAGGCCCTGACAGCGGCGTAGCCCGGCCGGGCTCGGACTTGCGACAGATCGCGTGTAACGCCGCAGGGTTTAGGATCGCGACACCCGCGACCTTTGCGATCCATGCCGGTTCCGGGCCGGTTAGTCCCGTTCTGGTAAACAAGTGCCCGCGTGCCGCCAAGAAGGCGGCCCTCCCCGCATCTATGGCCCCAGCCGAGAGCGGGTTTTCTGTTGGCCCGGCATCGCATTACACTAAGAAGGAATGAAGCGACGCCTTGCCGCCCTGCTGACATGTGCCTTGATGGCTTTCGGCCAGCGCAGCCGGCCGGTTGCGCCGCCGGCCGCGCCGGCTCCGAATCCCTGGGTGGTAGACGCCGTAGCTCTCGATGCCTCCGGGCGTCCGGTGGCGGACCTCGCCGCCGAGGATTTCGAAGTCGTGCAAGGCGGCGGTGCGCGGAAGATCACGCACCTCACCTGGTTCGATACGCGCCTGCACATGGCAGTCTCCCGGCCTGGCCAGTCCGCGCAACTTCCGGCGCTGGATCTTCTGCCCGATGAGATCCGGCGCAACCTCGTAGTGGTAGTCGATGACCTGGGTCTTTCGCCCGGGGCCATCAACGCGGTGCGCAGCGCGCTGAAGTCATTCATCGGCAGCTCGATGTCGCCGGGCGACCGCATGGCCATCCTTCGCAATAGCGGTGGTTCCGGAGTGCTCCAGCAACTGACCGGCGACACCCGGATCCTGGTCAACGCAATCGACGGCATTCGGTACCTCGGTGGCGGCACAAGCGCCGCGAGCGCGGGCAGCGCCACCTGGCAGACCTTGGTCTACGCCCTGCGTGGCCTCCGCGAATTCGCCGGCCGCAAAGTGGTGATGATCTTCTCGGTGAATCCGGGTGTGCCGGGTTCGCGGGATCGCGCGGTGCGAGATGTGGCGCACGCGGCACATGCAGCCGCGGCAGCGGTGTACGCGGTTGATCCGCTGCCGGAGGCGTCTGGGGCCGTTCCCGCCGTGCCCTCCGCGCTGGAATCGCTCGCCCGCGATACCGGCGGGTTGTTTGGCGCGGATTTCGCCCGGGTCCTAGAGAATGAGCAAGGCTATTATGCGATTGGCTTCCAGCCGGAGGAGGAGAACTCCGTCGATCTCTCGGGAAGCGGGTCGCCGGCCGCGCCCGTGGTGGTGAAGGTGCGGCGCCCGGGCGTGGTGGTGCGCGCGCGTGCCGGTTTCCTCAGCCAACGGCCGCGGGTGGAGTTCCCGGCGCCGGTGGCGCACGCCGTGCTGTTAAACAATGCGCTGGCATCGCCGTTTGCCGGTTCCGACATTCGCGCCGGCCTGACCGCGGTGTTCTCCGAATATCCGAGAGAAGGTCCTTTGGTGGACGCGATCGTGCACTTCGATCCCCGCGACTTTGCTTTCATTCACGATTTCGAGGACATGTATCACGGCACGGTGCAACTGTGGATGGCGGCCTACACGGATGACGGCCGCTCGACCATCCCATTGGAGCGCGACTACAAGCTCACTCTACGGCCCGCCGAGTACCGCTATTGCCTCGAGTACGGACTTAGCTTTTCCTTGCAGATGAAGCTGCCGGCCGGTCCGGGCGCCTGGCAGATCCGCGCCGTGGTGGCCGATGGCGCCAGCGACCGCATCGGTTCGGCCACGCAGTTTGTCGAGACCCCCAACGTCAGACAGGGTAGTTTGGCTCTCTCCGGACTGATTTTAAGCGGTGCTTCCCCGGCGGCGGACCGTGGTCCGGCGGATCCGCGGGCAGACTCCTCGGTGCGCATCTTCAAGCCTGGCCAGGGATGCACTTTTCTCTACAGCGTCTTCAACGCGCTCACCGGTCCGGACAAGCAATCCACGCTGGAGGTGCAGACGCGTATTTTCGCCGAAGGGCGCCTCGTGTTGGACGGGAAACCGGGGCGGGTCACATTCGGCGAGATGCCGGGGGGCTCGCGCCGTCGGATTAGCGGCCAGCTCAAGCTGGATCCGCTGATGGCGCCCGGCGACTACATTTTGCAGGTGACCGTGCGGGACCTGCTGGCGCCTCCCGGGCAGCCCCGCCGGGCCACGCAGTTCACCGACTTTCAGGTCCGCCAGTAGCCAGGCTTGTCCTCAGCGGTAGGCGGGAGCGGTTGCCTGAGATTGAACAGATTATTTCCAAACAGACCCTTACTGGGAACGATACCAACGAAATCGAAGAACGTACCGCTGGTTGTCAGGCGGAAGGCGAGAGAAAGTTGGCGACGCGCGCGAGCGCGGCTTGGCGAATGTGCGGCGCATCACCGAACCCCTTCAGCCATTGGAGTTCGCGCTCCCTGCGAAACCAGGTGATCTGCCGCTTGGCATAGTGCCGCGTGTTGCGCTGCGCGTAGAAAACCGCATCGCGCGGGCCGATCTCGCCCTGGATGAGCTGGATCGCCTGCTTGTATCCGTGGGATTCGAACGGCTTGCACGCGGGTGAGAAGCCGAGCGCGAGAATGCGCCGCACCTCTTCCACCAGTCCATGCTCGAACATCCAGGCGCAGCGCGCATCCAACCGGGGATTGAGCGTCTCGCGATCGGGCAGCAGCCCGAGTTTGAGCGTGCGATAACCGCTCAACGCGTCGCGCCCCTGCTGGTAGAGCCGGCTGACGGGCTGGCGCGTCAGCAGGCAGATTTCGAGCGCGCGAGTGACCTTGGGGATGTCATTTGCGTGAATCTTACCCGCCGCGGTGGAATCGAATCTTCTGAGAAGGCGGTGGAGCGACGCCGGGCGGCGGGCCTCGCGTGCGCTCAAGCGGTCGCGCAGCGGCTGATCGCGGGCCGGTCCTTCAAAGAGGCCTTCGAGCAGGGCGCGCAGGTAGAAGCCCGTGCCTCCGGCGAGAATCGGCAGCCGGCCGCGGGCGGAGATTTCCGCGATGGTGG
>JADGNT010000276.1 GCA_017883345.1 Candidatus Solibacter sp.
CGCTCATGTGGAAGGCGGATCCCCAGACGCAAGCGCGTTTTACGCCCATCTGGTGCTATACAGCCGCGCTTTTCCGCCGGGACATCATGCGACGCGAAAATGCCGCGAAACTGGCCGATCGGATGAAGTCCATGTCCCTTTACTTATGCGCGGCTGTATAGTCAGTCTACAGGTGCGGGTTGCACCTCAAGACCTGCGGAGCAGAATCGTGCTCCGGGTATTTTCACCAGCAGCCCAGAAACTCTTCCCGGTTCTTCATTGCCTCGTCTGTCAACGAGCCGATCAAACGTACCAGTCTGCGAATCTGCTCCCCAGTCGAGTAGCGCTTCTGCTGAGCCAGAATGATACCCGCGTGGCCCCGGCCGGTCGATGTCCATTCCGCGTGGATCTGATGGAAATCCCCCACATTGAACGAGTAGAGAGCCCGGCCTTGCATCGCAGCGAAACTGAGGTGCTCTTCGTCCTTCCGGCGGATCATTCCGGCATCGGCGGCGGTGATCACATCAATTCCGCGGGATCGCAGGCCGCGAACGAAGTCCCCGTCCATCGCGTCCTCGTCAACGTACAAACGAAGGCGGTTCACACCAGTTTCGCCGGCGGCGGGAAGATTGCTTCTGTCGCCACTTCTTCGGCGGCGATGTCGCTGTCAATCTCGTCTCGATTGGCGTGATAGTAGGCGAGAGCCGCATGAATCTGTGCGAGCGTAAGGTGCTCGATCTTGGCGGCGATCTCCTCGGGAGCCAGCCCCAAATTGTGCCACCCGGCAATACGCCGAACCGTGACACCTGTACCTGCGATGCAAGGACGGCCTTTTCGGATGTCCGGCGATCTCTCGATCAGCGTCCCAATATCGACGACGATTGGCATTCTAGCGTTCGATCCACCCTTAGTATAGATCGTCTCACGTAATCTTCGCGCGATGCACTTTTTGCCCATTTCGGCAGATGGCCGCCCGCGTCGTTTGCCCCGTCCAAATAGGCACCGCAAGTCGGCTTGGCGATGGTAATGGGCCGAATCGTGGCCGGTTGAAGAAAAGCCCTGCTCGTAGAAAGGGAGAACTCGTGGCCCAGCGGTTCCAGGATCGCGGCCAGCGTCTGGCGATCGTAGAAGTGGAGGACGTTGACCAGAAACAGCACGGCCAGTGCAGGTCCAACCGATTTGGATCTCACTGGCCGTTTACACTACCACATCACATCTTGATTTCGCTATCCTTCAGGTCTTTGGGAGACTTGGGAGGCTTCGGCGGCATGGGCGGACGGGGACCTCCGTCCCCCGGAGTGTCGGGCAGCACCTCGCTCGGCAGGGTGCCTTCCTTGCGCACCGAGATCCATCCGCGATTGGCCGTGAGCTTGATGCTCGGCCCGTCGCCCACCTTGCCCTTCAGGGTGGCGCTGCGCCCTTCCGATTGCTTCTGGATCTGCGGGCCGAAATCGTTGACCGCGTCTCCCCGCTCCGCCGTCGCCTCCAGTTGGAAGGCCGCCTTCTCGGGCAGCAGCAGTTCGATTTTGCCCGAGCCGGAGCGCGCTTGGATCGCCGCCAGCGGCAGTTTGCCCGGCGTCATCTCGATATCGCCGCGCTCCGTCTCCAGTTCCACCGACTGCGTGAACTGCTCGAGCTTGATGTCGCGGGCGCGGGTCACCAGGCGGATCGGACCCACCAGGCCCGTGGCGCTGAATTCGCCCAGGTCCATGCTGATCCGTCCAGGCACCGCCTGCGCGCTCAATTCCGTGCCGCGCGTGCCTTCGAACTGGAGCGGCTTGGCCAGGTTCTTGAAGTTCAGCGTGCCGCTGAAACTGCCGTTGATGGTTACCTGCCCGGCAATGTTCTCCAACTCCACGTCGCTTCCGCGGCCTTGCAGATCGATCCGTCCCTTCACGTCCGCCGCGCGAATCAGGTCGCTGCGGCTCACGTCGAGGCGCACATTGCCGCCCACCTTGGAAAGCCGCACGTCGCCGCGGCTGCTAGCGATCTCGACATCGCCCTCGACGTCGCCCACCTCGTGGTCGCCCGCGGCGCCGCGCGATTCCACCGCCAGGCCGCGCGGCACGGTCACTTCCAAATCGTCGGAGATGCGCTGATTGCTCGCCACGCGATCCTGGTTGGTGCGCACCACCAGGCGGTCGCCCTGGGCGATGATCTCCACCGGGGTTTCCGTGTTGGTGCGGTCGGCGTCCTCCCGCCGGTAGGCGTTGATCAGCTTGCGCCCGCTCACCGTCACGTCTTTCGAATCGCCGCCAGTCACTTTGACGTTGCCGCGCGGGTTCTCGAAGACGATGCGCTTCATGCCGGCCGCGCTGATGGTGGCCGACACCGGGAAGTCGTACTGCTGGCCCCAGAAATCCAGGCCGCCGCGCATGAAGCGCACGCCATGCTCGCGCGCCTGCCAGATGCCGCTGCCCGCGATGCAGATCAGGATGACCAGCACCACTTCGCCGCCCGTGAAACTGCCGCGCACGCCTTCGCGATGCCAGATCACCCCTTCGACCAGCCGCAACAGACCCCAGGCGATCAGCAGGAACGGCCAATACTGCGCCAGCAGGTCGAAAATCGGAGCCTCGGGGTGCAGGTTCCGCCACAGGAAGAATGCGCCGATGGCGAGCAGCAACAGTGGTCCGGAAAATGAGCGTCTCATACCGGGTCTCCTGGTGGGGGAGGTGGATTCTGCCCGGCATCGGCCGGCCGCGGCGCGCTGGCGCCGAAGCCGCCCTTGGCGGGCGGCGGTTGCGAATACGTGCTCTGTGCGTAGCTCCCCTGCGCCGGATACGCGTACACCGGCGGCGGATACGGCTGTACCGGCGGAGGCGGCGGCGCCGCCGGGTCCATACCGCGCTTCAGCAGGCTCAACAGGCCGAAGACAATCAACAGCACCGGCCAGGTTTTGTCGAAGCTGTACGGCGTGAAGTTATTCAGCGCGAACAGCACACCCACGGTGATCAGCGTGATGGGGCCGCGGATGGCGCGCATGATGGATGGCTCACTGCCTCTCATTGCGCGCCTCCCTGGCCGCGGTTTCGCGGCCCGTGAATCGCCCGTAGAGCAGGTACACACCGGCGGCGATCAACAGCACCGGCCAGAAGCGCACCACGCGGTCGAAATCCAGCAGATTGAGCGTGTGCAAGAGCAGCAGAATGCCCAGAATGATCAGCACCACCGCGGCCACCGGAATCTGGTCGCTGCGGCCGCTCAAGTTGACCAGGCTGGAATACTCGTCCACCGGTTCGCCCATGCGGCGCTTGCGCGCGGTGTGATACGCCTCGAAAGCCATGTAGGCCATCCAGGCCACCACCGTCATGACGAACACCGGCTCCAGCCCGTGCGCGGCGTCTGAGTTGGCGATGCTCATCAGCACGCCCCAGATAATGGCGTGCACCATGCCCTTGGCGTACTGCCCGTTGTAGATGGCGCCCACGCCCGGAATCATGCCGAGGAACAGCGCGAGGCCGGGCGAGACGTCGGCGTACACGTAGCCCGTGGCCGGAGGGGCGGCCAGGGGAGGCGGGCCCGCAAACGGCGGGGGAGCGGCGAACGGCGGCACGGGCGGCGGTGCGCTGAAGCCCGCAGGCTCCGCGGCGCGCGCGGCCGGGGCCGGAGCGTGCTCTGCGCAGTACACGGTGCCGAAGGCGTCGCGACGGCACTGTTCGCATACCGGTTTGCCGCAACTGCGGCAATATGCCGTAGCCGGCACTTCTGGATGATTTTGGCAGTTCATTTTAGTCCCTCAACGTGTTCACTTCAATGCGATGCCCCGGGCGCCCCGGATGACGGGTTGGAAGCGGGCGCCGCATCTGGGTTTAATGCTGGGTTCAATGCTTTGACGGGCAGCTTCCGGTCGTCCGTCTTTGGCTCGGAAGGTTTGGCCGCCTTCTGGTCTTCCGCCTGTTGCTGCCAGTCCCTCAGCAGCGTTTGGATCTGGTAAACCACTTTCAGGTTGTCGTAATACTTCACGCTGCGCGCCCAGGCGCGGTGCGCGCGGTCGTCCAGCGAGGCCCAGACTTCGCTGGGCCGCAGATCCGCGGCCTTCAACTGCTGCATGGGCACGAATTTCGAGAGAATCGAGAACGAAAGAATCGTCATCGCCATGCCCATGACGAATCGCGGCTGCACCACCGGGGCAATCAGCTTGCTCAGCTTGTTTATTAACCAGCCCCGGCTTTTCGCCGGCGCCTTCCGGGTCCACGGAGCGTCAAACAGGATGCGGGTGATCAGTTCGGGCGGCGGCTCCACATCGGCGGCCCGCTCCATGAACGCCACCGCGGCGGCGGAGTCCCGCGCCACTTCGGCGCACGCCCGACAGGTTTCCAGATGGCGCTCCACTTCGGCCTTGCGGGCCGCCGTGAGCGTACCGTCCACGTAATCGCAGATCAGTTGTTCCAGTTCTGCGCAGTTCATACCACCAGCTTCTGCTTTCGCAACAGACGAGCCAGTTCCGCCCGTCCGCGATTGATCCGGCTTTTCACCGTGCCTTCGGGGATGTCGAGTACTCCCGCAATCTCCCGGTATTCCATTTCCTGCAAATCCCGCAAAATCACCGCTTCGCGCAAATCGGGCGAGAGCTTCTGCAGGGTCGCCTGCAGGATCTCGCTGGCCTCGCGCCCCGCCAATGCCTGGTCCGGCCGCGCCGCGGCCGCGCCACCGGCTTCTTCCAGCATCGGAAGTTGTTGCTCGATCGAATCCGTCACGCGCTCCTGGCGGGTGCGGCGATAATGGTCGATCAAAAGATTACGCGTCACCCGCGCCAGCCAGGTGTGAAAGCTGCCCTCCGTGCTTCGGAAGGTCTTAATCGTTTTGAAAACCCGCAGGAACACATCCTGCGTCAGATCCTGCGCTTCCTGCGTGCTGTTCGTAAAACGGAAGCACAGGCCGTACACGTTGCGCGTGTGCTGCCGGACAAGGTCTTCCCAGGCGGCTTCATCGCCGTTCAGACATCGCGAGACGAGGGGTTGGTCCAGCCTATCGATCAGATGTCGGCCTCTGGAAACATTTAGCACCGGGCTGGCAGCCTCACCGCTCGAGGTGTTTCCTCCAAATTGCTCCCAAGCTAGCGTCGCGGTGGCCATGGCTCTCGTCTTCCATAACAAGAAACGAGGCTTTCCCATGATAGGTTCAATTTTTCCGGTATGCTAGCCCAGTAGGGGGGCCAATTCCCCGCCCACCCTCGAAAAGCGGAGAAAACTCGATTCATCGCCCGAATTGGACTCATCGCACGAAGTGGAAGTGGGTTGCCGCTATTCTGCTCCTCGCGGCGCTCGCCATCTGGCTGCTTCGTGCCCGGCGGTTCGACGCCCCAGCCTTCGATTGGAAGCTGGCCGGCAGCACGTTCGCCCACGTGCACTGGCAGTGGGTAGCGCTGTCGCTGATCCCCATTGCCGGCACCTATTGGGGGCGGGCCTTGCGCTGGGCCGTCTTTCTCAAGCCGCTGAAGCCCCATCCCTCAATGCGCAACCTGCTCTCCGCCACCGTGGTCGGCTTCACCGCGAGCACCCTGTTTGGCCGCCCCGGCGAGTTCGTGCGCCCCTACCTGATCGCCCGCAAGGAACAGGTTCCGGTGACCTCCCAGTTCGCCGCCTGGGTGCTGGAGCGCATCTTTGACCTTCTGATGGCCCTGCTGCTCTTCGCCTTCGCCCTGACCCGGGTGCAGACTTCCGGCTTGCATGTAGGGCAGAAACTGACCTGGGTGCTGGCCGCCGGCGGCAAGGTGGGCGGGGCGCTCGGGGTGGCGATTCTGCTGGTGCTGCTGTCCCTGCGTCACTTCGCCGAACCCCTGCGGCTCCGCCTGCTCGGCGCCCTGCACCACCTGCCGGAAAAACGGTTGGCGGGGCTGGAGAAAATCGTCAACGCGCTCTTCCAGGGGGTGGAGTCGATGCGCAGCGACGCGGCCCTGTTCCTGGTCCTCGTCTATTCGGCCCTGGAGTGGCTGCTGATCTGCCTCTGCTACTGGTGCCTGGCGCAATCCTTCGCCGGGATTGTCAATCTGGGCCTGGTCGATGTATTGATATTAATGGGCTTTGTATCGTTTGGATCGGTGGTCCAGATGCCCGGTGTGGGGGGTGGCATGCAGGTGGTTTCCGTCCTGGTGCTTACCGAACTATTTGGCATCCGCTTGGAGCTGGCCTCGGCATTCGCCGTGTTTCTCTGGTTTATTACATTTGTAGCAATTGTGCCGCTGGGCCTGTTCGTCGCCCTGAAAGAGGGTTTGGATTGGCACAGCCTGAAGCGGATTGGCCGGGAGGCGTCCGAATGAAGTGTCCATTCTGCAATCATTTGCACGATAAGGTAGTCGATTCCCGTGAGAGCAAGGAAGGCGATGCCATTCGCCGCCGCCGCGAGTGCCTGGAATGCACCCGCCGCTACACTACGTACGAGCGAATTGATGAAGTCCCGTACATGGTGATCAAGAAGGATGGCCGGCGCGAGAAGTTCGACCGCCAGAAGGTGCTCGGCGGGCTGCTGAAGGCGTGCGAAAAGCGTCCGGTGAGCATGGTGCGGCTCTCCGAACTGGTCAACCGGGTGGAATCGAAGGTCAGCGACTCACCTGACCGGGAGATATCTACGATAAATATAGGAGAATTCTTGATGGAGAACCTCCGGGACCTGGACAAGATCGCCTATGTACGATTCGCGTCGGTGTACCGCGATTTTCAGGACGAGCAGGCGTTCTTCAACGAACTGAAGCACCTCATGCGGCAGAAAATGCCTTAGCATTCGTGGGGCCAAGCGGTGACGGACAGCCACGGGCCCAC
>JADGNT010000277.1 GCA_017883345.1 Candidatus Solibacter sp.
CCTGGCCGCCATCGAGGACCTGGCCGGCCAGTTGGTCGCGCGCGGCGTCCGGCGCGTCGATGGCGACATCATCGGCGACGATACCTGGTACGTCTGGCAGCCCTACGCCGTCGGCTGGAGCGTCGACGATCCGCAATCCGACGATGGCCCGCCCATTTCCGCCCTCACCCTCGCCGATAACGTGCTCACCCTCTCCGTCCGTCCCGGCGCCAATATCGGCGACGTCGCCGCGCTTTCCCTGCTTCCCGCCATCGAGTTCTACCGCATCGAGAACCGCGTCCGCACCGTGGCCGCCGGCGGCGAACGCCGCATCCGCTTCCAACGCATCCCGGGCAGCCGCGACGCCCAGTTGTGGGGCGCCATCCCCCTGCGCGACCGCGGGCAGGAACTGCCGATCGGCGTGGAAGACCCCGCGCAGTTCGCCGCCCAGGCGCTTCGTACGGCGCTCGAACGGCGCGGCGTCGCGGTGAGCGGATCCGCCATTGCCGAACACCTGTACCCCGACGGCCTCGCCGACCTCGCGCAGGCCCCGGAACCCGCGTCCCCCACCGGCATCGAACTCGCCCGCCATGTTTCGGCGCCTTTGATCGAAGACCTTCGCATCACCGCCAAGGTCAGCCAGAATCTTCATGCCGAACTGGCCCTGCGCGCCGTCGGCCGCGCCCGCCGCAACGTGGGCAGCTTCGAGGCAGGGATGGCGGAGATGAAAACCTTCCTCGCCGAAGCCGGCATAGACCCGGCCGGCTACCACCTGATGGATGGCTCCGGCCTCAGCCGCCTCGACCTCGTTACCCCGTCCACTGTGCTCAAACTGCTGCGCCACATGTACGATTCGCCGGCGCGCGAGAAGTGGATCTCCATCCTCCCGGTGGCCGCGCAGGATGGCACCCTCAGTTCGCGCTTCGGCTCCACCGCCGCCGCCGGCCGCGTGTATGCCAAGACCGGAACCTTGTCCCACGTCAGCGCGCTTTCCGGTTACCTCCAGCGGTCCGATGCCACCTGGGTGGCCTTTTCCGTCCTGGTCAATAACTACGGGGGACGCTCCGCCGCCGAAATCCGCGGTGTGATGGACCGCATTTGTAATCTAATATTGGAATAGGGACTCTTTACGCCATGCCGATCTACGAATACCTTTGTGCCGATTGCGGAACCAAGTTCGAGAAACTGGTCCGCCGCTCCGCCGACGCGGACTCTCTCGTTTGCCCGTCCTGCGGCCAGCAGCACCTCCAGCAGGAATTCTCGACCTTCTCCGCGCGCGCCAACGGCGCGTCGAAGAGCGCCGAAATGCCCTCCTGCCCCTCCGGCGGACGCTGCCCCACGCCCGGCATGTGCGGCATGAACTAGCCGCATCCGTAGCGTAGCCTTTCAGGCTGCCACGTCGGCGTCCGTGCCGACGATCTTCGAAAAATGCCGGTAGGAATACCGGCATGGCAGGCGGGACGCCTACGCTACGGATGATGCGGCACGAATCTGAGCCGCCCGCCTGCTGCCCACGAGCCACTGATGCCGCCTACATGAAGTAGTTTTTGACTTTGTCGAAGAGGCCCTTTTCGCTGGGGTGGTTGTCGACCGGCAGAGTGTCGCGCAACTGTTCGAGGAACTTGCGCTGCTCGCGGGTGAGGCGCGTGGGCATCTTGACGCTGACGTGAACGTAGAGATCGCCGCGTGCGCCGCTGTTGAGGATGGCGACGCCTTGGTGGCGCAACTTGAACTGCGCGGCGTTCTGGGTGCCTTCGGGGATTTTGAGCTTGTGCGGCTGGCCGAGCGTCGGCACTTCAATCTCGCAGCCGAGGGATGCCTGGGCGATATTCAGCGGGATGGTGCAGTGCAGGTCGTTTTCGTGGCGTTCGAAGAATGGGTGCTCCTTGACCTTGAGGAACACGTAGAGATCGCCGGAAGGGCCGCCGTTGGCTCCGGGTTGGCCTTCGCCGGCCAGGCGCAGGCGGTTGCCGTCATCGACGCCGGCCGGGATGTTGACCTTGAGCTTGCGCTGCACCTGGCGGTAGCCGTGGCCGTGACATTCGGAGCAGGGGTTGCGGATGATCTGGCCGCTTCCGTTGCAGGTGCTGCAGGTGCGGCGAATCGACAGGAAGTTTTGCTGGTAGAGAATTTCGCCGCGGCCGTGGCAGGTGGGGCAGTTGCTGGGCCCGCTGCCGGGTTCGCTGCCGGCGCCCTTGCAGCGCTCGCAGCGCTCCATGCGCGGCACCTGGATATCGGCGCTCATGCCGAACATGGCGTCCTCGAAGCTGAGTTCCAGATCGTAGCGCACGTCCTCGCCGCGTTGCGCGCGGGTGCGTTTGCGTCCGCCGCCGGCATTGCCGAAGAGGTCGCCGAAGCCGAAGAAATCGCCCAGGATGTCGCCGAAATCGGCGAAGGCTTCGGGGTTGTAACCGGCCGGGCCGCCGACGCCCTGCACCCCGGCATGGCCGAAGCGATCGTAGGCGGCGCGCTTCTGCGCATCGCTCAGGACGCTATAGGCCTCGCTGGCCTCCTTGAATTTCTCTTCCGCGCCGGGGTCGTCCGGATTGCGGTCGGGATGATAGCGCTTGGCGAGTTCGCGGTAGGCGCCCTTGATCTCCTGATCGCCGGCTTCCCTGGCGACACTGAGTATTTCGTAATAATCTTTCTTCGACACGGGGTTCACTGCGGCTACGGCCTGACCGCGACCCTAACCATCGCGGGCCTGAGAAGTTTGCCTTTGAAATTATACCCCCGCTGGAACTCGGCCAGGATGGCCTGGTCTTCGGCATCCTCGGTCTGCACCCGCTCCACGGCCTGATGCAGGTTGGGGTCGAATGCTTGTCCGGCGGTTTCGATGGGTTCGAGCCCGAGCTTCTTGAGGGTGTCGGCCATGCGCTGGTAGATCAGCTCGACGCCTTTGGCGTAATCGCGGTCGGCGGTCTCCACTTTCAGGGCGCGCTCGAAATCGTCCAGGATGGGCAGCATGTCGCGCACCATATCCATGGCGGCGAACTGGAAGTAGTCCAAGCGTTCGCGTTCCCAGCGGCGGCGCGCGTTCTCGAACTCGGCGCGAGCGCGCAGCAGGCGCTCCTGGAGTTCCGCCTTTTCCGCCGCGAACTGCTCGCGTTCGGCGGCCATCGCCGCCAGTTGGCCCTCCAGAATCGAGTCGAACGGGCCGCCCTCGGCGAGCGCTTCAGGGGGATTCTCTTGGGGCTCTTGTGTATCCACTGCTTTTTCGCTTCGCTTTCTTCTTCGGCGCTTCCAAATTCTAAAACTGCGCACTTTCCAATGCCCGGCTGGTTTGCAGCACCGCTGCAATGACACGCTCGTAGTTCATGCGCATGGGGCCCAGCACGGCTACCTTGGCGGGCAATCCGCTGGCCATGCGGATGGAGATTCCAATCAGCGCGAGGTCTTTCATCGCCGGGTGGGCTTGCTCGAGCCCGACGCGGACGGCCAACTCGCCGGGAGGCTGTTCCAGGAAGCGGTCGAGCAGTTCCATGAGGCGCCGCTTTTCTTCCAGGGCATGGAAAAGTTCGCGCATTTTCTCGCGCGTCAGGTGCAGGTCCAACCCCAGCAGGTTGCTGGCGCCTTCCATGTGGACCTGGGGCGAGGTGTCCACATCCAGCAGTCCCTTCTGCGACAACAACTGCAACTTGTGCATCGCCGCGTGATACAACTCGCGTTCATTCTCGATGCGGCGGAGGAGTTCACGGCGCGCCTGGCCGAGTTGCCAGCCGCTGAAGTTGCGGTTCACGTAATTGCAGATGGACGTCAGTTCCTCCGGGGAGGTGGGCTCCTCGATGGTGACGACGCGGTTGCGCACCATGTGGTCGCGGGTGGCGAGCACCATCAGGACGCGGCGGTCGGAGAGCGGGACGAGTTGGATCTGATCGAGTTCCTGGGCCAGTTCCGGGATGGCGGCGGCGATGCCGACGTTGCGCGTCAGTTCCACCAGGATGTAGGAGGAGCGCTCGACGCGCTCGCCGACGGTATCGAGGGCGCGGAACTCGTTGGTCATGCGATCCGAGTCGGTGGCGGTCACGCGGCTGGTGGCCAGCGAACTGACGAAGAAACGGAAAGCCTTCTCGGTGGGCACGCGGCCGGCGGAGGTGTGCGGCTGGGAGAGGTAGCCTTCGTCGGCGAGGTCCGCCATCACATTGCGGATGGAGGCCGGACTCAGGGTATTGTGGCGGCACTTCGAAATGGTGCGAGATCCCACCGGTTCCCCGGTATCGATATACGCCCGGACAATCGAAGTCAGAATGTCGCGATACCTGAAATTGAGCGGCGCGTCCGTTCTCATAGACCCTTGAGTATCAACACTTCCCTACTGACTAGTTTAGTTTGCCGCGGGGCAACGGGTCAAATGGGGGTGGGGAGATGCGTCTTGACGCGGAGACGCGGAGACGCTGAGGAAAACGCGGAGAACACACAAGAGAATGGGCGCATGGCTTCCCTTCAGGCAGAAGAAAGTCAAAACCTGAGAGCGCGGAGGAAGCGGAGAAGAGCGCGGCGGGGGAGGGTCACGGGTGTACTGGGCGGGGTGGCAGTGCCGGAGCGATGGCCGGTTGCGAGTTGCTCTTGAGTTGGCCGCAGGCGGCGTAGATATCGAGCCCGCGCGGCTTGCGCACGAAGCAGGGAAGTCCGCGGCGGACGATGTTCTGGAAGCTGGCAACGCGCTCGGGAAGCGGCGTGGCGTAGGGGATTCCAGGCCCGGGATTGAGGGCGATCAGGTTGACTTTGGCGTTGAGGTTGGCGAGCAGTTTGACTACGCGGCGCGCGTCGGAATCGGTATCGTTGACTCGATCGAGCAGCACGTATTCGAAGGTGAGTTTCTCCCAGGGACGCAGCGGGTAGGCCTGGCAGGCGGCCAGCAGATCCTTCAGGTGATATTTCCGCGTAATCGGCATGAGTTGCTGCCGCTGCTCTTCGGTGGAGGCGTTGAGGGAGATGGCAAGTTTGGGGCGGACCGGTTCGCGGCCGAGTTCGGCGATCTGGGGGATGATGCCGGCCGTGGAGACCGTGATGCGGCGGGGGGAGAGGGCGAAGCCCGCGGGGTCGAGCAGAATGCGGGTGGCTTTGACGACATTCGGCAGGTTCAGGAGCGGCTCGCCCTGCCCCATCATGACGATGTTGAGGCGGCCGCCCTCCTGGCGGAGTTGGTTTTCCTGCGTCACCAGCAGCACCTGGCCGACGATCTCGCCGGCGGAGAGGCTGCGTTCCAGGCCCATGAGGGCGGTCATGCAGAACTTGCAATCCACCGGACAGCCCACCTGGCTGGAGATGCAGATGGTGTCGCGCTCGCCTTCGGGCATGAGCACGGTTTCGACGGTGCGGCCGTCGGCCAGGCGGAGCAGGTAGCGGCGCGTACCGTCGGTGGATTCGAAAAGGCGGTCGACCGTGGGGAGGCCCAGGGCGTGCCGTTCGGCGAGTTCCTGGCGAAGGCGGACGGGCAGGGTGGAGATCTGCGCGAGATCCGCGGCTTGGCCGTGGTAGAGGGCTTGGTAGATTTGACGGGCGCGGTACCCAGGCTGATCGGGGCCGAGGGCCTCACGGAGATCGGTCAGGTCCATGCCCACGAGCGGTTGGGACATGCTATTCCAGTCTAGCGGATACAGGAGTCCGGGGGGCCGCTCCCACTCCGCTGGCTGTGGGGCTGTGGGAAGGTGCTACAACTGAAAACTGCCTAAAGGTGCTACAACTAAAATAGGCTCCTTCCCCTCTTTTGCAATGACATCGCCAACCAATCCTTTACGGGACATCGAAATGAGCACGCTGGGCAACGGCGTGCGCGTAATTACCGAAGTCATGCCGCACGTGCGCAGCGTGTCGGTGGGCGTCTGGATCGGTTCGGGCTCGCGGCGCGAAACCACGGAGCAGAACGGCATCTCGCACTTCATCGAGCACATGCTGTTCAAGGGCACGACCAGCCGGTCGGCCGAGGACATCGCGCGCAGCGTGGACGCGCTCGGCGGCAATCTGGACGCCTTTACGGCGAAGGAACTGGTGTGTTTCAACACCAAGGTGCTGGATCAGCACCTGTCGCAGGCCTTCGACGTTCTGGCCGACCTGGTGCTGCACCCGATGTTCCGGGAAGAGGATATCGAGAAGGAAAAGGGCGTCATCCTGGAAGAAATCAAGATGGAGGAGGACAGCCCGGACTACCTGGTCCACGAGATCTTCTCGGCGAATTTCTGGAAGGATCACGCGCTGGGCAAGCCGATTCTGGGCACGCCGCAGAGCGTGCGGCGGTTCGACAGCACGATGGTGCGGGATTTTTACAACGCGGTTTACGCGCCGGCGAACGTGCTGGTTACGGCGGCCGGACACCTGACGCACGAGGGGCTGACGACGCTGGTGAGGCAGCACTTCGACGCGCTGCCGAAGGGCGATGCGGCGCCTGTGGAGCAGGCTCCGAGCACGCACGCCCGTATTGCACTGCGCAACAAGAAATCGCTGGAGCAAGTGCACCTGTGCCTGGGGGTTCCGTCGTACCCGCTGCCGCACGACGAGCGGTTCGCCTGCTACGTGCTGAACACCTTGCTGGGGGGCGGCATGAGTTCGCGCCTGTTCCAGAATATCCGCGAGCGGCAGGGGCTGGCTTATTCCGTATTCAGCGAACTGAACCCATACCGGGACACGGGCTGCCTATCTATATATGCCGGGACGAGCGTGGAATCGGCGCGGAAAGTGGTGGAATCGATCACCAAGGAATTCCGGGACTTGAAAGAGCAGCAGGTGAGCGATGAGGAGTTGCGGCGGGCCAAGGATC
>JADGNT010000278.1 GCA_017883345.1 Candidatus Solibacter sp.
TATTGCTATAAAAAAAGGAGCGGCCTTGTAGGTACCATGGGTTGTCACCAAACAATCCAGACAGCCCGAGCAAGGAAGCTCCCATGCACAGTATACCAAAGACAGCACGGCCCGTCATCAAGGAATTCGCGCCCGCATTCACTCGTCCCACATTGGTTCGCTTTGCGTTCTTGCTGTTTGCAGCGATACTTACCACCGGACATCGCACCGTAACCAATGTTTTGCGAACTCTGGGCCGCGCCGTACCCGGCCATCCTTCCAGCTATCACCGGGTGTTCTCGCACCGTCGTTGGTACAGTTGGAAATTGGCTCGCGGCTTGGCAACGTTCATTCTCGACCTCCTCTGTATCCACCCCTTCCGTGACGGCAATGGCCGCGTTTCGCGGCTGGCGACATCGTTGCTGCTTCAATCGCAAGGCTTTCAGGTAGCCCGGTACATCAGCCTGGAGAGACTGATCGAAGAGAGCAAGGAGGAATACTATAGGGTTCTCAACCTGTGTTCGCAAAGTTGGCACGAAGGCCGGAATGAGATTGTTCCTTGGTGGGACTATTTCCTGAGCACGCTGCGAGGCGCCTACAAGGAGTTCGAGCACCAGGTCGAATCGGTCGGGGCACGGCCCGCTAAGAGCGACATGGTCCGCCAGACTGTGCTTGGCCAGGCGGAGCCTTTCACCTTAGGCGATATGGCGGCGCAGTTGCCAGCGGCCAGCTCACAACTCATTAAAAAGGTACTGGCGGAAATGAAGAAGGCTGGCCAAACTCGACTCGTGGGCCGGGGGCGCGGGGCGCGTTGGGAGGTTATCCGATAAGACATTGCCGCTCGGGGGGCCGGCGCTGGGAACCGAGGCCGCCGCACTTTAGTAGACTTTAGGGCGTGAGGATCTTGCGGTATTTCTTTTGGGCCGCCGTGGCCGGCGCGGCGGGGATTGGTCTGGGCGGTATCGCGCTGCACCGCGGGGAGCATATCAACAGCTTGTGGCTGGTCGTGGCGGCGGCGTGCAGCTATGCCACGGCTTACCGCTTCTATGGGAAGTTCATCGCCGCGCGCGTGATGGCGTTGAACGACGAGCGGGCCACGCCGGCGGAACGCCTGCGCAACGGGCACGATTTCGAGCCCACCAACAAATGGATCGTCTTCGGCCACCACTTCGCGGCCATCGCCGGGCCGGGACCGCTGGTGGGCCCGGTGCTGGCGGCGCAGTTCGGATACCTGCCGGGGACGCTGTGGATCGTCATCGGCGCGTGCCTGGGAGGCGCGGTGCAGGATTTCGTGATTCTGTTCGCCTCCATGCGGCGCGACGGGAAATCGCTGGGACAGATGGCGCGCGAGGAGATCGGCAAAGTGGGCGGCTTGATCGCGCTGGTGACGGTGCTGCTGATCATGATCATTCTGCTGGCGGTGGTGGGGCTGGTGGTGGTGAACGCGCTGAAGGGCAGCCCGTGGGGCACGTTCACCATCGCGGCGACCATGCCGATCGCCATCTTCATGGGGCTGTATCTGCGCTACTGGCGGCCGGGGAAGGTGCTGGAGTGCTCGGGCGTGGGCTTCGCGCTGGTGATGGCGAGCATCTTCGCGGGGCGGTGGGTGGGCCAATCGGCGAGCCTCGCGCCGGTGTTCACGCTGACCGCGATGTCGCTCGCCATCGCCATCATTCTCTACGGATTTCTGGCCAGCGCGTTGCCGGTGTGGCTGCTGCTGGCGCCGCGCGACTACCTGAGCACGTTCGTCAAATTGGGCGTGGTGACGATGCTGGCGGTGGGGATTGTGTTCGTGCGGCCGGAACTGCAACTGCCGGCGTTCACGCGATTCACCGATGGCACCGGGCCGATCTTCGCGGGCAAGATTTTTCCGTTCTGCTTCATCACCATCGCGTGCGGGGCCATCTCCGGGTTCCATTCGCTGATCTCCTCGGGCACCACGCCGAAGATGATCGCCAGGGAATGGCACGCCTGGCCGGTGGGGTACGGGAGCATGCTGCTGGAGAGCTTTGTGGCGATCATGGCGATGATCGCGGCGTGCGTGCTGCAGCCGGGCGTGTACTTCGCGGTGAATTCGCCGGCGGGGATCGTGGGGGCGACGCCAGAGGCGGCGGTGGCGACCATCTCGGGGTGGGGCTTTCCGGTGACGGTGGGCGACATGGCGGCGCTGGCGCACAACGTGGGCGAGCAGACGCTGTTCTCGCGGACGGGGGGCGCGCCATCGCTGGCGCTGGGGATGGCGCACATTTTCGCCAGCTCGGGCGGCGGGCAGGCGGTGATCGGCTTCTGGTATCACTTCGCGATCATGTTCGAGGCGCTGTTCATTCTGACGATCATCGACGCGGGGACGCGGGTGGGGCGATTCATGCTGCAGGACCTGCTGGGGCACGTGGCGCCGCCGCTGGGGCGCACCAGTTGGATGCCGGGGGTGATCGCCACCTCTGCCGCGGTGGTGGCGGCGTGGGGATACTTCCTGGTGCAGGGCGTGCGCGATCCGCTGGGCGGGATCAACTCGCTGTGGCCGCTGTTCGGCATCTCCAATCAGTTGCTGGCGTCCATCGCGCTGTGCGTGGCGACCACCATCCTGTTAAAAATGCACGGGGCGAAGTACATGTGGATCACCTGCGCGCCCCTGGTGTGGCTGGTCGGCGCCACGTTCACGGCGGCCTGGCAGAAGATCTTCTCGCCGGTTCCGGCAATCGGTTTTCTGGCCCAGGCGGACAAGCTGGAGGCGGCATTGCGGGCGGGCACGGCGGCTGGCACGTTCCCCGCCCAGGCGGCAGCCCAGACGGCAACCCAGACGCTGATTTTCAACGCGCGGCTGGATGCGGCGGTCTGCGGCGTGTTCATGGTGCTGGTGGCGGTGATTCTGGTGGACTCGGTCCGCGTGTGGGCGGGAATTCTTTGGGGAAGCCGCGACCGGAAGCTGCATGAAGCGCCGTTCGTGGTGTCGCGGCTTCAGGCGGAGGAACTGTGAGGCGGCTGTTTCGGCTGGTGATGGCGTTGCTGCGCGAGCTGGCGGATGAGAACGCCTACCAGCGGCATCTGACGGCGCACGGGCTTACGCACTCTGGCGCAGAGTGGCGGCGATTCAGCGAGCAGCACCTGCGCGCGAAATATGCACGGGCGAAGTGCTGTTGAAGGAAGTTGAGAATCTATCAATTGTCACGGCACTATTGTCGTGACCAGCAGTGTTTTGCAAATTCTGGGTGGCACTGGGATGTCTGATCCTGGCGCTCCCGCTAGCGGCGGTCGAGCCGGGAGTCAAGGCGGAGTTCGTCGGAGGGACCGTAAGCGGTATCGCCGCGAAGACGAATCTCCGCCTGGACCTGACCGGCGCCGACACGCTGGTGCTTCATTCGGGCAATACCGAACTGGACATCGCCTACCAGAAGATCAATACCGTGGAGTACGGGCAGCATGTGAGCCGCCGGTATGCGGCCGCGGTGCTGATTTCGCCGTTACTGTTGCTCAGCAAGTCGCGCAGGCACTTTGTGACCATCGGTTATCTCGACGAAGCAGGCAAACAGCAGGCACTGGTCTTCCGCGTGGAAAAGGGAGACATCCGTTCCGTACTGGCCAGTCTGGAAGCTCGCACCGGCCGCCGCATCGAGTATCAGGACGACGAAGCGCGAAAGGCAGGAAAGGGATGACGTGGATTCCAGTGATTCTGGCCACCCTCGGGATGTCCGCGGTGGCGGCCGATAACCCGTCTTCAACGGCCGCCATCGAAGAGAATTCGTTGAAGCAGTTGCTGCAGATCCGGCGTGTGTACGTGGATCACCTGACCGGCGGAGAGACCGCGGCACAGATGCGCGATATTTTAATGAGCAGTCTGGAGAGCAGCAAACTGTTCGTGCTCACGGAGAACCCCGAGCGGGCCGATGCCACCTTGAAAGGCGCGGCGGAAGACCTGGTGTTCACCGAGGTGCACAGTTCGTCGGACAGTCTGAATGCGCGCGCGAATTTTGGGACCGGGCGCGCTACCAGCACCTCGCGCGGCGCCAACGCGGGTCTCGGCGTAGGCGAAAGCGAGAGCGATCACTCGGCGGAGCGGCGTCACGAGGCGGTGGCGGCGGTGCGCCTGGTCAACAAGGAAGGCGACGTGATCTGGGCGACCACGCAGGAGAGTCTGGGGGCGAAGTTTCGCGGGGCCAGCACGGACGTGGCGGACAAGATCACGGCCAGGCTCAAAGAGGACTTCGCGCGAGCGCGCAAGCTGGTGACCTCCACGACGAATGTAGTCCCACCCGGCGGCGCGACGCTGCAAGTGGGGCCGATCGCGCTCAAGTAGCAGGCGTGGGCTATGTGGCGCCGGCACTCGTGCCGGCCGCGTCCCGACTCATCGGGACGCCTGCCGGGCGTGCTCCCAAGCGCGTCCCGAAGAGTCGGGACGCGGCAGACTGAGAGTCTGCGCCACGTCGGTGCCTAAGAAGTTATTTTTGCGGGGTCTCTAAGCGCAGAGGCTGCGGACCGCGGCGAGAAACTCGGGTGGGGGCACCGGCTTGATCAGGATGCAGGAGATCAAACGCTCCTCGGGCTCGCCGTAGAGATCGTCGGGCCAGCCGGAGAGAACGATGATCGGGGCGCCGCATCCCAGTTCGCGGATGCGGCGGATGAGCGCCATCCCTTCCTGGGGGTCGGGCTCGCCGAGCGCGTTGGGTAAACGCAGATCCATGATCACGAGGTCCGCGGGCGGATTCTTCAGGCGGCGCGCCGTCTGCGGTGCGGTGAGCGCAATCTCCACCTGATAGCCCGCGATTTCGAGGAGCTGCTTGTAGAGATCGAGTTGTACTGCGTCGTCGTCAACGACCAGAATGCGGGACATCGGGGCGCATGTTTATCTTAGTAGGTCTTCGAGCTGGATGCGCGTATCGGTCTTCGCGTCGCGGTATTTCACGATGACCGGCGTGTAGACGCTGATGCCCCAGTCTTTGCCGGGACCATTGGTGATGGCGCGCGCACCGGCGATGACGACGGCGCCCTCGGGAACCACCAGCGGATCGTCCTCGGTGGCGCGGTGGATGGTGTTGCGAACCAGGTCGTAGACCGGCGTGGAGCGATTCAGGATCGTGCCCGTGCCGAGCACGGCGCGGCGCTTCACGATGGTGCCTTCGTAGACACCGCAGTTGCCGCCGATGAGGACGTCGTCTTCGATGATGACGGGGAGCGCGCCGACCGGTTCCAGCACGCCGCCGATCTGGCTGGCGGCGGAGATGTGGCAATGAGTGCCCACCTGGGCGCAACTGCCCACGAGGGCGTGCGAATCCACCATGGTGCCGTCGTCGACGTAAGCGCCGACGTTGATGTACATGGGCGGCATGCAGGTGACGTTCTGGCCGAGGTATACGCCTTCGCGGATGCTGCTGCCGCCGGGGACGATGCGGATGTTGTGGGCGGCGGGGATGCACTTGGTGGGGTACGTGTCCTTGTCGCAGAAGCTGAGAGTGCCCACGGACATGTCGATATTGACGCCCATGCGGAATCCCAGCAGGATGCCCTTCTTCACCCAGGGGTTGACGCGCCAGCCGCTGGCCGCCGCGGGGTCCGGCTCGGCGGCGCGGATGCGGCCCGCATTGAGCGCGGCCAGGAATTGCGTGAACAGTTCGCGATCGGCGGCCGTGTAAGCGGCTGGCTTGTTGTCAAAAAGGTTTTCGATGAGTGATTGCATGTGTGTGAGCTCGGCTGGGATCGCTCCCTAACGGTCGCGGCTCCGATTGGTGCGTCTTGGCTCCGATCACAGCCCCGACCGTGAGGGAGGGGTTTTCCTGAGTTTCCTACTGGTGCACCAGCAGCCCCACCCCCGACAACACGCTTTCGATTTTGGTCAGGTTGGCCTGGCTGGGCGGCACCATGGGGAGGCGCCAGACGGGTTCCAGCAGGCCCATCAGCGCCATCGCGGCTTTCACCGGGATGGGGTTGGACTCCACGAAGTTGATGTTCATGAGGGGGAGGAATTTCGCCTGAATCGCGCGCGCCGTGACGAAATCGTTGCGCAGGCAGGCTTGCGCGATGGCGGTCATTTCGGCGGGGATCTCGTTGGATGCCACGGAGATTATGCCGCTTCCGCCGAGCGCGGCCAGCGGGATGGTGACGGCGTCGTCGCCAGAGAGAACGATGAAATCCAGGGGCACTTCGTTAAAAATGGTGGCCATTTGCCCGATGTTGCCGCTGGCTTCCTTGACCGCCACGATGTTTTCGATCTGGGCGAGGCGGGCCAGCGTGGCGGGCTCCACGTTGACGCCGGTGCGTCCCTGCACGCTGTACACCACGATCGGCAGGCGCACGGCGCTCGCGATCGCGCGGTAGTGCTGGTAGAGGCCTTCCTGGGTGGGCTTGTTGTAGTAGGGGGTGACCGAGAGGATGCCGTCGGCGCCCAGGGCTTCGATCTCGTGGGCGAGTTCGATGACCTCGCGGGTGTTGTACCCCCCGGCCCCGGCCAGCACCGGGACTTTGCCCTTGGCTTCTTCGAGCGTGATCTCGACCACGCGCAGATGCTCCGCGCGGGTGAGCGTCGGGCTCTCGCCGGTGGTGCCGCAGGGGACCAGGAAATTGATTCCGGCCTCGATCTGACGGCGGACCAACCCGCGCAGGGTCGATTCATCTAAGGACAGATCCTGACGGAATGGAGTGACTAACGCTGTGCCGCATCCGGTAAACATGTACCACCTCCAGGAAAGCTCATTATTAGCCGCCGATGAACGCCGATGAACACAGATAAGAATAATCTTGTTTTCATCTGCGTTTATCTGC
>JADGNT010000279.1 GCA_017883345.1 Candidatus Solibacter sp.
GCGTCGCGCGGGATGACGATGGGGTCTTCCGGATTTTGCAGCGCGCTCACCGGCTTGTAGAACATCTCCGGGTGCGCGGGTTGCGGGCGGGTGCCCAGATGGCTCCGGTAATTCAGCCCCACCGCCAAGATCTTGCCGGGCTCGCAGGGGTACAGCAGCTTCACATCGGAGAGCTTGTGAGTGGCGCCGGTGGCGGTGTGGCCGTCAAACAGGCCCCCCTGGATCTGGTGGACGGTGTCGCCATCCAGCGTGCCGTAGGAAACGCCGGAAGCGGATTGGTAGCGGATGTATTTGGTCACGTCTCCGATATTGTAACCGCTTGGTGGGGCAGGCGCTTCCGCCTGTCGACCTTTTTGTCGCTGCTCCCATCCGAGCCGCGCGCGTCAGCAAGCGGTTTCTCGATACGTGGCAACGAGCGCATCAACCCAGGCGGATGATTTCCCGTTCCATCTCAGTCGGCGCGCCGAAGGCCAGCTTCAAGAGCGGCGGCGCGATCAGCGTGGTGGCGACCGACATGAAGACGATAGTGCCGTAGATGTTGTGACCGATGACACCCAGGTTGAGCCCGATCTGTGCCACCACCATCCCGACCTCGCCGCGCGGCACCATGCCTACTCCAACCCGGATGGCATCCGTACGGCC
This sequence comes from Candidatus Solibacter sp., assembly GCA_017883345.1. Taxonomy (GTDB): domain Bacteria; phylum Acidobacteriota; class Terriglobia; order Bryobacterales; family Bryobacteraceae; genus Solibacter. Next base: position 643 of record JADGNT010000279.1, read on the forward strand.
CATGCGCAGGGCGCCCAGGCCGCACGCTACGAATTTGGAGAGCACGGCGGCCACCAACAGCACGCCCGCCAGCGCCAGCGTGCCGGCGCCGGCGAAAGCCGAGAGGTCGAAGTGCAACCCGATGCCAACCAGAAAGAACGGCACCAGCAGTTCGGCGACTCCGTTGGTGAGTTCGGTGACCCGCCCCTCGGCGGTCTCCGATAAGGCCATGCCTGCCAGAAAGGCGCCGACGATGGCCGCCACCCCCGCATAGACGGCAAGCACGGAGAGCGCAAACAGCAGCGTCATGGCCAAAGCGAACTCGCTCTCCGCCAGGCGCAATCGGGCCTGCACGCGTGGCATCACGTGGCGCACGGTACGCGTGCCGAAGCGCGCTACAAAGAACGTAAAGCCGAGAGCTAGCCCGGCGGTCAACCCGATGCCCAGGTAGTTGACCGCGCCCTTGGCCATACCGCTGACCAGCGCGAGCACGATCAGACCGAGCACGTCGTCGACCACCGCCGCCGTCAGGATGATGCGGCTCGCGCGCATGTCCAGCAGGCCGCGCGAGGCCAGCACCTGGGCGGTAATCCCCACGCTGGTGGCGACCATGGCCGCGCCCGTGAAGATGCTTTCCAGCCGCGGTTCGCCCCAGAGCGCGCAGATTCCCCAACCCGCGAAGAAGGGCACAATGACTCCGGCCACCGCCACCAGCAACGCCGTGCCGCTGACCTTCATCAACTCCGACGCCTTGACTTCCAGTCCGACGTGGAAGAGCAGGAACATCACACCGAGATCGGAGAGGGCGCGCAGGAATTCGCTGGGCGCCAACCAGCCAAGCACCTGCGGGCCAATCAGGACGCCCGCGAGAATTTCTCCGACGATGCCCGGTTGTCCGAGGCGCTCGAAGATTTCCGCCAGAAGTTTCGCCGCTGCGAAAACCAGGAGCATCGCCAGCGGAATCTGGGCGGCCGAAGGCATGAGTCCATTATGGACCGGCGTCTGAGGTGGGGCAGGCTTCAACCTGCCAACGCCCGCCTGCGGGCGAGATCGTATTTGTGAAACGCCGCCACCTACTGGACCAGCGCCCGGATCGGCGCCGCGAACAAGGGAGTGGATGTGGGCTGGTCGGCGCCCGCCTCATTCTCCAGCGTCACCGCCACGGCATCGGTATTCGCCACCGTGCCGCGCTGGATGTGCATCGCGCTGCCATCCGGCGCCGATTGGAACATGCCGGCCGCCTTCGCCTTGCCGTCCTTGACGATCCACATCTCGTAAGCTTTACCCGACGGCGCCGGCTGTAGGTTGCCGGCAATCAGCAGGACGCCCTGCGACGGGCTGACGAACACCTTGCCCTTGAGCTTTGGTTGTCCTTCCCCAAAGGTGGTGACCGTGGTGTCCGCGCCGGTGAGGATGGCGAACGCCTGGTTGACCCTGGTGAGTTCGATGTTCTGCTGGCGGTTCTGCTCGCGGACGCGCGCCAGTTCGTTCGCCAGGTCGCGCTCGCGCCCGCTGAAGTACACCGCCGCGAAGATCGCCATGGCCAAAGCCGCCGCCAGGAAGGGAGCCCAACCGAAGCGGCGCTGCGCCACCCCCGCACGGGCCGCCGTGCCTCCCCGCAGCGCGACCACATCCCGCGCTAGCTGAATTCCTAGCGTACAGACCTGGCATCCGCGATTCAGGTGCGCGCGGATCTCGCTGCGCTCCGGTTCTTCGGCCACGCCGATGACGTAGAGTTCGTAATGTTCGCGCAGTTCGTTGCAGTTCATGCCGGCACCACCGCGCGCGTGTTCGTCGCGCGTCCAATTGTATTCACGAAGCGCGGACGCAATCAAGATTCGGCGCGCGCGGCGATTTCTTCGCGCCATCGCGCGAGGCGCGCAACTCGAAAGAGATCGAAACCGGCGCTCGATGCATTTTTTTCTTGACTTTATTTCCGAACCACCTTATATATGAATCACATTGCGATTTTCGAATCGCAAAATTTGATGTTAGGGAGAATCAATCGTATGAAGACCGCAACCAAGAAAGCCGCCCCGAAGAAAAAGGCTGCTCCGAAGAAAAAGAAGTAGTCTGGGCGTCGCCCTGAAGAAGGGCTGCAAACAGGTTATGACTCCAAGGCCCCGGTTTCCGGGGCCTTTTTCATTGTTCAGGGCTTTTCCTTCCGGTTTTCTCCACCGTCTCCCCCTTCGGTTTTCCTCTGCAACAGAACCTGGAACGTCTCTCCCATTCCGAAGAGCAGCGTCTTGAGCTGCATGCGGCGGCGCAAGTCCTCCGCTGCGCCGCCCGCGCCCAGCGCCACCGCGAACCGATCTGGCTCTCCGGCAGCCAGCAGCGTCCGCGCCAGCGTCTCGAAGCGCTCGTTCTCGAGCCCACACGCGGCGCCGCTCTCTTGGAGCGCGGTGAAATTCACGTGTGACGTGATGTCGCGCAGCCCGGCTTCGGCCAGCACGTCTTCGCGCGCCGTGTGCCGCCGGTATCCCATCAGCGTGCCCGCCGGAAATCGCACGCTCTCGGCGCGCGTGAAACCGTAATCGACGCTGAGCACGTATCCTTTGGTCAACGCCGCCGCCATACGCTGGAGCCAGGCCAACGCCTCCAGGTTCACTTCGTACCAGCGGCCTTCCTCGGGAGGCAGGTAGTAGCGGCGCAGGTAATGGTCCGCGGCTGCTCCAACCACTTCGCCGGTGTGCCAGCGGAACGCGCCGTCCTCCAGCGCGACGCGTTGTTCGTGGAAAGCGCCGTTCCGATACACCGCGGCATCCACCGGAAGCGCGTCGAAGAACTCGTTGGAGAAAACAACGCCGGCAAAGTTTTCGGGCATGGCACCCGAATCGATATCCACCGGCACGTAGTTCCACTCGGCGAATGCCTCCGCCATCTCGCGCCGTCCCGCTCCCAGTTCGACCACCGTAAACTCGCGCGGAGAGCCCATCTGGCGGTAGAGATGGCGAATCCGCGCCGCCATCAGAATGCCGAAGACCGGCTGGATCTGTTCCGCCGTGAAAAAGTCGCCGTGTTTGCCGAACGGATCCCGCGCGCGCCGGTAGTAGCCGTATTCCGGATGGTAGAGGGCCACTTCCATGAAGCGCCGGAATGGAATCGGACCGTTGCGCCGGATCTCCGCCGCCAGAAGTTCGCCGGCCGGAGTCATGGGCGCTGCTCCCGGTTCTGCGGCGTCTCGATGAACATCTCCACCAGATAATCGTGCATGCAGTCGTATAGGTAGCGCTGGAAGGTCCAGGCAAACTGCGGGTGTTCGATGTCGCGGGCGTGGACGGGCGCGTAGTAGGTGTGCAGACCCAGCCGGCGATCCTTGAGTGCGATCGCCAGTTCGACCGCGCCGTTCTGCTCGCGCGCCGAAAAGTCCAGCAGCGCATGCTCGTAGCGCCGCGTTTCCGCCAGCACTTTTTCCAGAGGGGTCACGGACTTATGCTAGCGTGAAAAACGATGGCGTTGCCGCCGATTGTCCGGGTGAAGCTCAGTTCCGAAGCTGCCGAGTCCATTTCCATCACGCCCGTGGTGGTGCGGGAAATGCCGGTTCGCGAACTGGTGGAGTACATGCTGGGCGTCACCGGCAAGGACGAAGCCCGCATCCGCGAACTCCTGCTACGCGGCAGCCTGGTCAGCGGCGCTTCGCGATTCCGTTGGACGGGGTGGGATGCCGGCCTGGAGAACCTGCGCGAACTCCTGGCCACGTTTCCGGATCCCGACCCCTCGCGCCAGTTCGCCGCCACGAATTGCATGCGCGCCACGCTGCGCGGCGGCCGCCAGCCCATCGAGATTGCGCGCCAAGCCGGAGTGCGCAAGGGTTTGTTCCAGCGGGAGAGTTTTTGGGATGCGCTGATGAAGGTGATCTCTGGGGCCGCCCCGGCCTACGCCGGATACTCATACCGCGAACGCGCCGACCGTTACCTCCGCGAGTTCACCCACGCCGAACTCGGGCAACTCCGTGCCGCCAGCGGATTGGTCCGCTATACGATTCTGAGCGACCAGATCCGCACCCTGGCGTTCACCCAAGCCGAACTCTACGTGAAGCGAGGGGCCAAGGGACAGACATGAAAACGGTGGGGCAGGCGCTTTCGCCTGCCAACCGCGGGCTCGATCAAGCGTTGGCAGGCGAAAGCGCCTGCCCCACGTCTTTCCGCCTGGTTCTACTCCTCCGGCAACTCTCCGGTATCCTCGGCGCGATTCTCGAACTTCGTCTGCGCGTGCAGGAATACCAGGTTCACAGTGCCGATGGGCCCGTTACGCTGTTTGGCGATGATCAACTCCGCTAGTCCCTTGAGGTCCTCGCGATCGCGATTGTACACTTCTTCGCGAAACACAAAGCCCACCACGTCGGCGTCCTGCTCGATCGAACCCGATTCGCGGAGGTCGCTCAACTGCGGCCGGTGGTCGCCCTGCCGCGTCTCTACCGCGCGGCTCAACTGGGAAAGCACCATCATCGGCACGTTGAGCTCCTTGGCCAGCAGTTTGAGACCGCGCGACAGCGCGCTGACTTCCTGATTGCGATTCTCACTCCGCCCCCGCACGCTCATCAATTGCAGGTAATCCACAATCACCAGGCCCAACTGCTTGCGCTCCGATTTCAAGCGCCGCAGCTTGGCATGCATATCCATGATGTGCAAACCCGCCGTATCGTCGATGTAGAGCGGCGCCTCCACCAGGTCCTGCAGCGACTGGTTCAGCCTGCGGCGTTCCTCCTGTGAGAGGTAACCGGTGCGGAATCGCTGGCTGTCCACCCGCGCCGCCGCGCAGAGCATGCGGGTGAGCAGCGACTCCTTCGACATTTCGAGCGAAAATACCGCCACCGTCTGCTTGTTCTTGAGCGCCACGTGTTGCGCGATGTTCAAGGCCAAGGCGGTCTTCCCCATGGAAGGGCGGCCGGCGATGATGAACAGGTCCCCGCCGTGCATGCCGCCGGTGTATTCGTCCAGCTTGAGAAAGCCCGTGCTCACGCCCTTGACGCGCTTGCTGGGGTCCAGGAAGGCGCTGATCCCGCCTTCGTAGCCATGCAAGATCTCGTCGGGATTGAGCAATCCGCTCTTGACCTGGGCGTCGCCCAGTTTGAGCAGTGTTTCCTCGGCCCCGGCCAGAATCTCGTCCGGCGATTCCTCGGCCATCATGCAGCGGTTCATCATGTGCTGCGAAGCGAAGATGATGCTGCGCAGGATGGCCTTGTCTTTCACCAGCCGGATGTAGGCGTCGACGTTGGGAATCTGTGGAAGGCCGTCGTCCAGGGAAACCAGGTAGCTCAGGCCGTCGCAGGAGTCCAACTCGCCGAACTTCATCAACTCATTGGCGACGGTGATGCGGTCGATCTTCTCGCCGCGCTCGTACACGTCGCCCATGCGCTTGAAAATGCGGCGGTGCTTCTCCAGGCTGAAATCGTTGCCTTCGAGCGTGCCGGCCGCCTGTATGTAGAAACTGTCGTCCAGCAGAATGGAACCGAGCACGAACCGCTCGGCGTCGACATTCGTGGGTAGACCTTTTTCAGTGGCGTGTAGCGTAGACATCGTGAATCACTAAGCGTAGCTGGGAGACGAGTAGGGCTCAATGTTAAAAATGCTAAACGCGGCACATATCTGTGGATGCAGAACACGCCTGTAATCAGCAGATGGCATGCCGTTTGCACAGCCGTCGTCAGTCGTCATCAGTTTTTCCACAGCATTTGCGGCGCTCGCCGTGCCCTCCCGTTCCACAAAAACACCAAGCCCCTATTCTGTTTTAGCAAATCCTGGATAATTATGGGGTAGCTTAACTTGAGGAGGGCATGGAATGCCTGAATGGCTGGCTTCCCCGAAGATGTGGGGCGATATTTTCGTTGTGGGTGTGCCGATCGCCGAAAAGATCCTGCGCCCGGCGCTGGTGTACGTTTTCCTGGTAGTCGCGCTGCGGGTCTTCGGCAAGCGCGAACTGGCGCAACTCAACCCTTTTGACCTGGTCGTGTTGCTGTCCCTGTCCAACACGGTGCAGAATGCCATCATCGGCAACGACAACTCGCTGTCCGGCGGCCTGATCGGCGCCTTGGCCCTGCTGGCGATCAACTATCTGGTGGTGCGCTTCCTGTTCCGCCATCGCCGTCTCGACGAGATCCTGGAAGGCGA
>JADGNT010000280.1 GCA_017883345.1 Candidatus Solibacter sp.
ATTGCCGCAGCCTTGGAAACGGGCTTTGGGAGGTGCGCAGCGACCTGACAGACGGAAAAATAGGCCGGGTAATTTTCTGCGTTGTCCGTGGGCGCATGGTGCTGCTTCACGGCTTCATCAAAAAGACGCAGAAGACGCCGGCCAAGGACATGGAACTGGCTCTCAAACGCATGAAGGAAGTGGAGTAGAAAACATGGCGCGGAAGAAGAAAGGGGAAATAGGCTCGTCTTTCGATGGATTCCTGGCCGAGGAAGGCATTCTGGAGACGTGCGAGGAACAAGCGCTGAAGCAGATTTTGGCGGACCAGATCAAGGCCGCAATGGAGAAAGACAGTCTTACCAAGTCTGCGATGGCGGAGCGGATGCAGACCAGCAGGCGAGCGCTTGATCGCCTGCTGGACCCCAAGAATACGGGCGTGACGTTGCATACCATGCAACGCGCAGCCGCCGCTATTGGAAGACAACTCCGTTTGGAACTGGTATGAACGCTTCGGCAATCCGACTTTGCCGGAAACTGAAAGCAGAACTTACGTGGCGGAGAGAGTGGGATTCGAACCCACGTTAGAGTTTCCCCTAAACACGCTTTCCAAGCGTGCGCCTTCAACCACTCGGCCATCTCTCCAGCTTGCGCTCTTGCGGGCTTTTTACAGCATAACATGCGTCGCGCGATCCACCCCGCCGGGGCTTAAAATAGCAGAGTGAACCGTCCCCTGATTTCGCGGCGCGCCCTGCTGCTCTCTTCCGCTGCCGCCGCGGCCTGCAGCCGGCCCAAAGCCCAACGCTTCCTCGGGTACTGCTTCGTCGCCAATCGGGACTCTCGCTCCATCGGCGTCGTCGATCTCACCCGTTTCCGCACCCGCCAGCAGATCCCGCTCGACGCCGCTCCGTCCCAGGTGCTCGCCCGCCCCAAAACCACCAAGGCCTACGTCCTCGCCCCCGCCAATGGCACCATTTACGAGATCGAAGCCAGCCTGCTGACCATTGCGCGGCGCGTCCGTGCCGGCAACGCCGCCGTCGCCATGCGCGTCGCCCGCGCCGGCGGCGCGCTGTGGGTCCTCTATCGCGACCCCGCCAGCCTGGTCGAAATCCCCTTCGATACGATGCGCCCCGGCCGTCACATCCGCCTGGCCGCCCCGCCCGTCGATTTCGATCTCAGCCCAAAGACCGATGACGCCTGCGTCGTCACGAGCAGTGATCGCACCATCTCCGTCGTCTCCCTCACCCAAGCCTCGGTCAGCCGCACCATCCACGCTGCCACCGAGCCCTGTATCGCCCGCTTCCGCGCCGACGGCAGCCAGCTCATCGCCGGCAGCCCGGCCGATCGCAGCCTCACCATCTACGACGTGCCCACCGGCAAGACCGTGGTGCGCCTGCCGCTTTCCATCGCCCCCAGAGAGTTCTGCTTCACCGCCGACGGCGGAAACCTGTACGTCACGGGCGACGGCATGGACGCCGTGGTGAGCGTCTTTCCGTACCGCACCGAAGTCTGGGAAACCCTGCTCGCCGGCCACGCCCCAGGCGTCATGGCCATCGCCGAGAGCGACCGGCCGCCCGCCTATCTCCTGGTGGCCAATCCCGATGCCGATAGCGTCACCGTGCTCGATGTCGAAACCGGTAACCTCGTGGCCCTGGTGCAGGTGGGCCGCGAACCGCGCCAGATCGTCATCACCCCCGACAACGAATATGCTCTCGTCCTCAACCAAAAATCCGGCGACATGGCGGTCATCCGTATCTTCTCGCTGAGCGGCAATCAGGTGGGCGGCAACCGGGTCAGGCGCTACAAATCGGCGCCCCTGTTCACCATGATTCCGGTGGGCGAGGGGCCGGTCAGCGCGGCCGTCGTGGCCCTCATTTGAGGTGGGACAGGCCTCCTGGCCTGTCTAAGGTCTGTCACGGACAGGCCAGGAGGCCTGTCCTACTCAGCGCGGCCGCCAGTTGGAGGAATACGAGTCCGCCCGGAGGGCTTCTTCGCTTCGCCGGTGGAGCGCCATGCTGTCTTTGAGGACGGTCCTCGCCTGAGACTGCGCTAGCTCGAACGTGCGGGCCACGCCGCGATCGCCGTGGTCGGTCGACCAGTGAAAGTCCCTGCGTTGGTCCTCATCGGAGACGGCATATTGCGCCTGGTTGCCGCCGATGTCGATGTAGGTGAAGGAATGGGTCATAGAGGGATCTGGCCCATCACATCTCGGCCAGAGCCGATTTGCCGCTCTCCACAGCCGTGGTTTGGTCTTTATGCCGGATGGCAATCACCATAGTCCGGACGTGCGGCATGGCCCGGCTGAGCTTCTCCGGAAAGCCGATTTGCGCCTGTGAATTCGCGTTCTGTTTATCGGTTCGATACGCCTTGTACAAGGGCCGGGACATCTGGTGCATTTCGTAAAGGCACGCATTGCCGGATTCCGTATGCTCGTCCCAGCGGATTTCACCGCTGGTCTCCAGAGACCGCAGAATACCTTGGAGTAATGCCTTGGTGCTGTCATACAACATGTCGGTATGCTCCTCATTCTTCCCAGGGCCGCCGGGAATCGGGCCGATCCGAGAAAATCACCTATTTTCATAATTATACCACCCTTAGTAGGTTTTGCTATACTATTGGTGTAGCATTCGCTGATTCACGGCAGACCCTCCTAGCGTTCCGCTTCCGTCTACCCACCAATTGGCCGCGGTAAAAAGGATAAGTAAATCATGAAGAACATTTTTGTAGGCAACCTCAGTTTTGGGGTAACGGAAGCTTCCGTTCGATCCCTGTTTGAAGCTCACGGCACCGTAGACCGTGTCAACATCTGTACCGATCGTGACTCCGGACAGCCCAGAGGCTTTGGGTTTGTGGAGATGGCCAACGATGGAGAAGCCGAGAAGGCAATTGCCGCGGTTAACGGCCGGGAACTGGATGGCCGCGCGTTGAACGTCAACGAAGCCCGTCCGAAGACCGATCGTCCGAGCGGCGGTGGTGGTGGCGGCGGTCGTAAGCGCTGGTAGTCTGAGCGCTGGTAGTTCAAGAAACGCTCCCTAACGGTCGCGGCTCGGATCGGAGCCACGACCGTTAGGGAGCGGTTGCTTCACTCTTTCCTCTACTTCTTCTTACCTTGCGCGGCCACGGCGTCCATCGCGGCCTTAACCTTTTCCGGATCGCCCAAATAGTAGCGATTGAGCGCCTTCAGGTCGTCATCCAACTCGTAGACCAACGGCATTCCCGTGGGAATATTGAGCTCGACGATGTCTCTCTCGCTCACGTTGTCCAGGTACTTCACCAGCGCGCGCAAGCTGTTGCCGTGCGCCGCGATGACTACCCGCTGGCCGCTTTGGATGGCCGGCGCGATGGTCTCGTGCCAGAGCGGCAGAAAGCGCGCCACCGTGTCCTTGAGGCACTCGGTGAGCGGCAGTTCCCGCCGGCTGAGACCCTGGTAGCGCGGATCGTGGCCGGGGAAGCGCGGGTCGTCCGCCGTCAGTTCGGGCGGCGGAATGTCGTAGCTGCGCCGCCAGATCTTCACCTGGTCCTCCCCGAACTTGGCCGCCGTCTCGGCTTTGTTGAGCCCTTGCAGCGCGCCGTAGTGACGCTCGTTCAAGCGCCACGAGCGGTGGACCGGAATCCACATCAGGTCCATCACGTCCAGCGCGGTCCACAGGGTGCGAATGGCGCGCTTCAGTACAGAGGTGTAGGCCACGTCGAAGACGTAGCCTCCCTCGCGGAGCACTTCGCCGGCGTCATTGGCTTCCAACCGGCCCTTGTCCGACAGGTCGACATCGGTCCAGCCGGTGAAGCGGTTTTCCTTGTTCCACGTGCTTTCGCCGTGGCGTAAGAGTACCAGTTTTTTCACTTCCGAAACGCCTTTCTGCCGGGGAACACGGCGCACGCTCCGAGCCGCTCTTCGATGCGCAGCAACTGGTTGTACTTGCAGATGCGGTCGGTACGGCTGGCCGAACCGGTCTTGATCTGGCCCGCATTGGTAGCCACGGCGAGATCGGCGATGAAGGGATCTTCGGTTTCACCGGAGCGGTGCGAGATCACCGTGGTGTAGCCCGCATTGGCCGCCATCTGCATGGCTTCCAGGGTCTCGGTGAGGGTGCCGATCTGGTTCACCTTGATCAGAATCGAATTGGCGATGCCCTGGTCGATGCCGCGCTGGAAGATCTCGGGATTGGTTACGTAAATATCGTCGCCCACCAGTTGGATCCGCTTGCCCAGCGTGTCGGTCATCAGTTTCCAGCCCGCCCAATCGTTCTCCGCCATACCGTCTTCAATCGAGAGGATGGCCGGATACTGGCGCACCCAGTTGGCCCAGAACTCGACCATCTGTTCGCTAGAGCGCTCGCTCTTGTCGGACTTCTTGAAGATGTACTTGCCGTCCTTGAAGAACTCGCTGGCAGCCGGGTCCAGACAAACGCCGATGTTCCCGCCCGGCTTGTAGCCCGCCTGCGCGATGGCTTCGAGCACGCTCTCGATGGCCTCTTCGTTGGATTTCAGCATGGGGGCAAAACCGCCCTCGTCGCCCACCGCCGTGGAGTAGCCCTTCTTGCTGAGAACCTTCTTCAGCGTATGGAAGACCTCCACGCCCATGCGGAGCGCTTCGCGGAAGTTGGGCGCGCCGAAGGGAGAGATCATGAATTCCTGCACGTCGACGGAGTTGTCGGCATGCGCGCCGCCATTGATGATATTCATCATGGGCACGGGCAGGGTATTGGCTCCGGCGCCGCCCAGGTAGCGATACAGTGGGGTGCGCTGCGCCACAGAGGCCGCGCGGGCCGTCGCCATGGAAACCGCCAGGATGGCGTTGGCGCCGAGGCGTCCCTTGTTGGCCGTGCCGTCGAGCGCGATCATCGCAGAATCGATCTCGCCCTGCTGGGTGGCGTCCTTGCCGTGCAAGGCGGTAGCGATCTCGCCCGAGATGTGGCTCACCGCCTTGAGGCTGCCCTTGCCAAGGTAACGCGCCTTGTCGCCGTCCCTCAGTTCCACGGCTTCGTGCTCGCCGGTGGATGCGCCGGATGGCACTGCCGCGCGTCCCATGCTGCCGTCCGCCAGATAAACATCCGCTTCCACAGTAGGATTGCCGCGCGAATCCAGAATCTCTCGTCCTATTACTCTTATAATCGTCGTCAAAGTATGGCTCCTTACCTAAAATTCGTGTGGGGCAGGCGCTTTCGCCTGCCAACTCTTGATTCGAACCCGCGGTTGGCAGGCGGAAGCGCCTGCCCCACAACTAGCTCCCGACCACGGTGACGCCGCCCTCGGTGACGTGGTACCCATTTCCCCGATCGGCCTCCGGATCGAACCCGATGGACTGCAATTCGGGTATCTTCACACCGGTGTTGACAATCGCCCGGCGGATGCGGCTATAGCGGCCAATTTCCACGTTGGGCATCAGAATCGAATATTCCACTTCACAATAACTGTGCACCCGCACGCCGGGCGACAGCACGCTGTGCAGCACCCTGCCACCCGAAACGATACATCCGGCACTCACAATGGAATCCAGCGCCAGCCCCATCCGCCGGCCCTTCTGGGCGAAAACGAATTTGGCCGGAGGCTGCTGGGTGGCCTTGGTGCGGATGGGCCACCGCTGGTCGTACAGGTTGAATTCGGGAGTCACCGACACCAGGTCCATGTTGGCCTCGTAATAGGCGTCGAGCGTCCCTACATCCCGCCAGTAGCGCGCCTGTTTGGCGTTGAGGTCGCGGAAATCGTAGGCGATCACGCGGCAAAGATCCAAAAGGCGGGGGATCACATCCTTGGCGAAATCGTGGGTCGAATTCGCGGCCTGGGCGTCCTCGTGCAGTGCCCGCAACAGGACCCCGGTATTGAACGCGTAGATGCCCATTGAGGCGCTGACCATGGAGGCGTCGAACCCTGAGCGGACAGGGTGATCGTGCTGCGGCTTTTCCTCAAAGCCCGTCACCCGGTAATCGGCGGCGATCTCCAGGACCCCGTATCGCCCGGCCTCCGCCGGAGGCACCTGCAGGGTAGCGATGGTGATGTCCGCCCGGTTGGTGCCATGCCAGTCCAGCATCTCACCATAGTTCATCTTGTAGATTTGATCGCCGGAGAGGATCAGGGTGACGTCGGGGACCTCGGCTTCGATGCTCTGAAAATTCTGGAACACGGCGTCGGCCGTGCCCTGGTACCAGTCCTCATGCACCCGCTTCATGGGCGGAATCACCTCAATGTACTCGCCCAGCTCGGGGGAGAGGATTCTCCAGCCGTCGCGGATGTGGCGGATCAGGTCGAGGGATTTATACTGTGTTAGGATTAAGATTCGACGAACGTCGGAGTTGATGCAGTTGGAGAGCGTGAAGTCGATAATGCGATAAGCTCCCCCAAAGGGCACGGCCGGTTTGGCGGTGTCGCGAGTCAGGGGGTAGAGCCGCTCTCCGGCGCCGCCTGCCAGCAGGATCGCTAATACATTTTGCATTTCAGCCTAAATCCCTGAAAAGAAACGTTTTGTCGATAAGTTGGACGGTTCCTCTGAACGACGTCAAAAGATTAGGCTTGACTTTATTTGTCAACAACCTATGATATCAGTACCTCTTGTGCGGAGTGCAGAATTTTAAGCATCGCATGAGAATTCCAGGTCCGGTTGGGAGGTGTATTTCGTTTGGCCGAAGTAAAACTGCAAGAGGGTGAAACACTAGAAAACGCCCTTCGCCGCTTCAAGCGCAAAGTCCAGCAAGAGGACATCATCAAGGAAGTGAAGCGTCACTCCTTCTACCTCAAGCCGGGTGAGAAG
>JADGNT010000281.1 GCA_017883345.1 Candidatus Solibacter sp.
TTACACGGTCAACGATTTTCCGCGCGACCGGCAGGGGCTGCGCAGCGACATCTTCTATGCAAGCCCGTGGAAGGGCGGATGGTGGCGGCTGGGCGACGCCGTGCGCTACATGCTGGGCGCCTCGATGTCCGTGCTGGATACGGCCGCGAAATACCGCGAGACGCTGCTCTACAATCGCTACCAGGCGGCGCGCGACAACATGGAGCGCTTCCGCCAGGAGCCGCCGTACGCCTACGTGATTCCGCGGGAGCAGCGCGACCCTCCGACGGCCGCCATATTAATCGACAAGCTCCTCATCAACGGCATTGAAGTCCAGCAGGTTGTGCAGCCCTTCGCCGCCAATGGCCGCGAGTATGCGAACGCCTGGGTGGTGCTGATGGATCAACCGTTTTCCCCGCTGGTCAAGGAACTCTTCGAAGCGCAGCAGTGGCCCGACCTCCGCGCCACACCGAACGGCCCGCCCACCCGCCCTTACGACGTGGCGGGCTGGACCCTGCCCATGCAAATGGGGGTGGAAGTGGCCAGCGTGTTGAAGCCGGTGACCGCACAGCAGCGCGCCCTGCTGCGGCCCATTAGTGAAGCCACCGCCACCCCTCCGGCGGGCGCGGTGCAGGGAACCGGCACGGTCTTCAGGCTGAGCCGCAACAGCAACGCGAGTTTCAAAGCGCTCAACGAAGCCCTGGCCGCGGGCGGGCAGGCGAGCTTTTCCAAAGGCGACATCGTGCTCTCCGGCCTGGACGCCACGCGCGCCGCCGCTCTGGCGCGCAAACACGCGGTGGCCATGCAGGCGGTGGCCAAAGCTCCCGCCGATGCCTCTTCCACCAAGAAGCCGCGGCTCGGATTGTACCGCCCCTGGGCGCCTTCCATCGATGAAGGCTGGACGCGCTGGATCCTCGAAGAGTACGGCTTCACCCCGGTCACGCTGCGCAACGGCGATGTGCAGGCCGGGCATCTGCGCGAACGCTTCGACAGCATCCTGATCGCCGATGCAAGCCAGCGCTCGATCATGGAAGGCTACGCCGCCGGCACCATTCCCGGCGAGTATGCGGGCGGCATCGGCGAGCCCGGCGCGGAGGCGCTGCGCAACTTCGTGCGCGAGGGCGGGACGCTGATCGCGTTCAACAACGCCACCCTGTTCGCCATCGAACAGTTCCATCTTCCGGTGACCAACCTTCTGGCCGGCCTCACCCCCGAGCAGTTCTACTGCTCCGGATCGCTCTTGCGCGTGGAACTCCGCGATACGGCGCACGCCGCCGTGCAGGGCCTGCCACGCGAGCCCATCGTGATGTTCGAACGCGGGCCGGCGTTTGAGACGAAGTCCGGATTTCGCGGCACAGTGCTGGCAAGCTACCCGCGCGACCGCAATCCGCTGGAGAGCGGCTACCTGCTGCACCCGGAACGCATTCAAGGCAAGGCGGCGGCGCTCGAGGTCTTCTACGGCGAGGGCCGGGTGTACCTATTTGGATTCCGCCCGCAGTGGCGCGGGCAATCCCACGGCACGTACAAATTCTTCTTCAATGCGATCTACGATTCGCCCGCATCGGCCAAGCCGACTACCGCGCCGCGCCCCGGGGTAACTCCGCCGCAGGATGGATGGCGCGTCGTGATCGCAAAGGTCCACGCCGATCTGACCGCGATGCTGCTCCTGAACCGCGCGTTTTTCGCCGCGAAAGGCCAGGCTGCTATCGAAGAACGCGCCAAGCTCAACGCCGCCGTGGACCAGTTCGAGCGCGACCGCATACAGGAAGTGCAGGACACCGCCGCCGGGCTCGACGACGCCGGACGCCGGAAGGCCAGCGAGATGGTGCGGGCGATGCGCCGCGCCGCCACCGAGCTACGCACCAAAGAAATGGAGGCAACGCTGGACGCCGATGGACTGGCGGAGCGTTACGGGATCGTACCGTAGCGTAGCCTTTCAGGCTGCCATGACCCCTTTCAAGGGGGCATTCTTGTGTTCTCTCTTGGGCCTCACGCCGGGCCAATCGCGGAGCGCGGAAGAATGCCCCCAAGAATGGGGTCATGGCAGCCTGGAAGGCTACGCTACACCGGCTGGCGCGTCTGCCACTTGCCGCGGGTGAAATCCGGGAACTTCTGCGGTGCGCCGCCGTTGGCGACACTCGCCTCACTGAGCGGGATGGGAGCGCTCCAGGCGGCGGCGTCGTAGACATCGATATCGGGCGCCAGTCCCAGCTTCATGCACTCGGCGAGGCGGTACGCCATCACGTAATCCATGCCGCCATGGCCGCCGATTTCCTTCGCCATCTCGCCGATTCTCTTCCACAGCGCGGGCTCGTATTTCTCCTTATACAGGTCGAGCGATTCGAAGGCTTCGCGCCGCGCCCCATCGATGTAGACGCGCGGCGGATAATCGCGGAAGATGCCCTTGGTGCCGGCGATCAGGTTGATGCGGTCGTAGGGTTGCGGGCTGCTGACGTTGTGCTCCAGCTCGATCACGCGGCCCTTCACGGTGCGGATCAGGCTGACGTTGAAATCGCCTTCCTTGTAGACTTCCTTCCGGCGCGGGTCGCTGGCGTCGAGCTTCTGCTGGCGGTACTCTTGCAGCCCGGCCGAAATGGAACTCATCGAGACCAGGGTGTCGAAGCGGTCGCCGCGGTTGACGTCCATGTAGTGCGCCACCGGACCGAGGCCGTGGGTGGGGTAGAGGTTGCCGTCGCGGTTGAGGTGCTCGGCGCGGCGCCAAAGTCCTTCGCCCTCGTTGGAAAAGAGAATGCTCCGCAGATCGTGGTTGTAGGCGGCGCCGCCGTGCGTGAGTTCGCCGAACAGGCCGGCGCGCACCATGTTGAGCACCATCATTTCGTTGTAGCCGTAGCAGCAGTTCTCGAGTTGGATGCAATGCCGCTGGGTGGCCTCGCTGGTGTTCACCATGTCCCAGCACTCTGCCATGGTGCGCGCCGCGGGCACTTCGATGGCGACGTGCTTGCCCTGCTTCATGCCGGCCACCGCCATGGGAACATGCCAGATCCAGGGCGTGGCGATCACCACCAGATCGATATCGTCGCGCTTCAGCAAGCCTTCGAACGCGTGGTCGTCGGAGTGAAACAGTGCGATCGGCTGCGAGGCCTTGCCCGCCTTGTCCAACCTGGCCTGCGTCTTGAGCACTTTGTCCTTGACCGTGTCGCACAGCGCCGTGATGCGCACGCCGGGAACCGCGGAGAAGTTATCCACCAGCGAATTGCCGCGCCCGCCGGTTCCGATGACGCCGATGCGGATGGTCTCTTGGGGCTTGAACGGCATGTCCGCCACGCTCTTGCCGCCAGAGGTCTGGGAGCGCGAAAGGGAGGCGCCGAGCGACGCCAGCCCCGCCAGTTTCAATAAGTCACGCCGTGAAGAGTTATCCATTGCTTTGCTCCTAACACTTGTGGGGCAGCCAATCCTGGCTGCAGCCGGCTTTCAGCCGGCGCTTGCCGTGTGTCGAGACTCGCGCAGTGCCCGAAAGAGCCGCCTGAAAGGCGGCTGCAGGCAAAATTGCCTGCCCCACATCGATGCACACTATTTCCAAAGTTTCCTAACTACCTGAATGACGATGAACCCGCTGATGGCGAAGATGCCGCCCAAAATCAGCGCATAAGTGGTTCGCCCATACAGGACATTGCCGACCGTAAACAGCGCCGACCAGATCATGGTACATCCCATCGTCCAGCCGGTGAGCGCCAGCGGGATATTGTCGCCTTCCACTTCGGCGGCGCTGGCCTGCGCCTTGATGTGCCGCCAGCCGGGGCCGAACGGGCGGACCTTTTCGTAGAACTTGAGCAGCACCGCGGGGTCGGTCCGCGGGCCGAGGAAGGCGGCGGCGATCCAGGAGACGGTGGTGATCGCGATGCCGATGAGGAGTTGTTCGGAGAAGCCGAATTCCACGCCATTTTTCTTGAGAATCAGGAAGACGATGGCCGCGCCGAAGGAACTGATCATGGCCACAATCTCGCACCACGCCGTGATGCGCCACCAGAACCAGCGCAGCAGATACAGCAGGCCGGTTCCGGCGCCCACCTGGAGCAGCAGGTTGAAGCTGTCCTTGGCGGTGGAGAGCAGGAAGACCATGCTCGACGACCCGACGAACAGCAGCACGGTGGCGCAACGTCCGGCCCTGACGTAGTGCTTCTCGGTGGCCTCGGGATACACGAAGCGGCGGTAGAAATCGTGCACCAGGTAGGATGCGCCCCAATTGAGGTGGGTGAGAATGGTGGAGGAGTTGGCGGCGATCAGGCCGCCCAGCATGAGCCCGACCCAACCGATGGGAAGGAAGCGCAGCATCGCGGGGTAGGCGATATCGTGGCCTAGCAACGTCGGGTCCAGATTGGGGAAGGCCTTCTGGATGTCGCTCAGCTCGGGGTAAATAATCAGCGATGCCAGGCCGACCAGAATCCACGGCCACGGGCGCAGGACGTAGTGGGCGACGTTGAAGAACAGCGTGCCGCCGAGCGAATCCTTTTCGGATTTCGAGGCCAACATTCGTTGCGCGATGTAGCTGCCGCCGCCGGGTTCCGCGCCCGGATACCAGGTGGCCCACCATTGCACCGTGATGGGAATGATGAAGACGGCGACCGCGAGATCCCAATTGTTGGTGAAATCGGGCAGCATGCTGAGATAGTTCAGGCCGCCCGGACCTTTCACCACCGAGAGCTTGGCCACCAGGCCGCTCATGCCGCCGACTTCGGGCAGGTTGACCGCAAAGTAAGCCGCCGCGACGACTGCCGACATCTTGATGAAGAACTGGATCATGTCGATGACCAGCACTCCCCAGAGTCCCGAGTAGGTGGCGAAGATTACGTTGAGCAACCCGACCGCCAGCAGCGTCTGCCAGCGCTCCAGGCCGAACAGGATGGCGGCGATCTTGCAGGCAGCCAGGTTGACGGTGGCCATGATGATGCAGTTGAAGAAGAGGCCCAGGTAGACGGCGCGGAAGCCGCGGACCGCGCTGGCCGCCTTGCCGGAGTAGCGCATTTCGTAGAATTCGAGATCGGTGAGCACGCCGGAACGCCGCCACAGGCGCGCGTAGAAAAACACCGTGGACACCCCGGTGAGAGTGAAAGCCCACCACTGCCAGTTGCCGGCGACTCCCTGGGTGCGGACGAAGTTGGCAACCAGGTTCGGCGTATCGCTGGAGAACGTGGTGGCCACCATGGAGATGCCGGCCAGCCACCAGGGGACCGAGCGGCCCGAGGCGAAGAACTCCGCGGTACTTTTTCCGGAGCGTTTTCCGAAGAAGAGCGCGGGCACAAAACAGATGGCGACCGACAGGAACGCGATGATCCAGTCGAGAGTGTGAAGCTGCATAGGAACTATGAGTTTACAGCGCCGGGACCGGGTTCGGCGTAAAGAATGTGAGCGGGGCTGCCGGAATAGAAGCGCTCCACCAGTCCCGCGTGGACCTTGGAGAGGTCGGCGCGGCGGCACAAGACCACCGCACAGCCGCCGAAACCGCCGCCGGTGAGGCGCGCGCCCAGAGCGCCAGAATCCATCGCGGCTTCCACCAGGCGGTCCAGGGCCGGGCAACTGACTTCGAGGCGATCGCGCAGGCTGGCGTGGGACGCGAGCAGGAGGCGGCCGAAGGTGGCGGAGTCATCGTCATGCATCGCCTCGACGGCGTGGCGCACGCGGAAGGCCTCGGTGACGACGTGCAGGAAGGCCGGCGGAAGATGTTTGGCCGCCGCCAGCGCGCCAAGCTCCTTCTCTGTCCGGCCCTGGATCGCCTCGGCATAGGACGCGAAACCCGTCTCGCGCAGCGCCAGGGCGCCGGCGGTGCGGACGGCGTTGTAGCGGTCTCGTACCCCCCCCGATTTCTCGGCGGTTTGCAGGCTGTTGGCCACCAGAAAGGCCCAGCCGGCGGGAATCGGAATGTGGTGCACGGCCAGCGGCACGAACTCGATCAGCGAGGCGCAGCCCTCGCGCGAAGCCAGCGAAGCGGCGTGGTCCATGCCGCCGCCCCGCGTACCGACGAACTGCTCGCCATCGGGGAGAATCTCCATCAGCTCTTCGAACGTGGCCTCGCGTTGGTTAGCGCGCAGCAGCGCCAGGGTGATGGCGACAATCAGCGCGGACGACGAGGAGAGTCCCGCCGCCGGAGGCAGGTCGGCATCGATGGTGGCGTCGATACCGTTCATGACTCCCCACTTGCCGGCGATGGCCTGAGCGGCGGCGCGCAGGTAGTTCTCCCAATCGCCGCGCGCGACGGGCGTGAGGCCGCTCGTCCAGGCAAATTCGCGGTGTCCGTAGGCGCCGCTGGTGACACAGATCCGGCAATCGGCGCGCGCTTGAAAGTGGACGCGAATGGAGCGCCGCAACGCTATGGGAAGCACGGGCAGGCCGTGATAGTCGATGTGTTCGCCGATCAGATTGACGCGCCCGGGAGCCGAGACCATGGCCTCACGATAGCACTCGGGAACAGGTGGGACAGACCATCGTCATTCGTGGTCTGTCATGCCTCGCGAATGCGCGCTGCTTGACAGGGTCGAAACACCACCGCGGGGAGTGGGCTCCGAACCCGGGGACAGACAGGACTGGCAGCGAGGGTAGACCGGGGACAGACAGGCCTGACAGCGAAATTCCGGCAAAGAGCGCCGGAAATTCATGTCAGGCTTGTCAGTCCCCTATGCGCCGGAAATCCATGCCAGTCTTGTCAGTCCCGGGGGCGCTCGTGGGTGGCGATGAAGTCACCATGGCAGTTTTTCATGAGCTTTCGCGGGCCGAA
>JADGNT010000282.1 GCA_017883345.1 Candidatus Solibacter sp.
CGCTTTCGAATGCGCTGAATCAATCCAACCCAATGCCACAAAACCAAGAGACATCGGATCTTTTTCTACTGACTGCAATGTCTGAAGATCGGAAGAAGTACGTGTGATTTTCGCAGATATTTCAGCGTAGGTGTCATCTTGCTTCAGCAAGCGCTGCTTAAGGTATCCTAAGACGTCCGATGAGTCCTGGTAATAGATTTTGATGGTTCCTTTCATCGGTTTGGCAAATGCGAGTTGTTCCCATCGCGAGATAGTTGCCCAGTTCGTAGTGCGGGAAGGCGGGCTGGGACGTATCGCCCGCGTTGGTCGTCGTGGAGTGGGCGATCAGGCTGGCCGAGTAAACCGTCTTCGCGGAAGCCGTGAACACGTAATCCAGCTCCGAACGGCGGGTTGTGAAGCTCTGGTCGGGCGTCGTCGGGCTTGCCAGGTTGGGGAAGTACCGGGCGGAACCCAGAAAGCCGTTGGAAAGGGTGCTGGTCGACGTGATCCGGTGGCGTTCGCGAAAAGGATGGTCGAGTTTGAAAATGAATCCGTCCGCCGTGTCCGTCTGGGGCGCGTTCACGAAATAGTTGTTTTGAAAGAAGGGGCCAATATCCGTGTTGGGCAGCGGATAGAACTCGATCGCCTGCTGAATGGGAGCAGCCAGCTGGCTGGCGGGAATGCGGTTGCCGGGAAACGGCGTGCGCACGTACTGGAGATTGGTAAGCGAGACGGGTTGGCTCGCGTCGTAGCCGGGGCTGCGTGCCGTCGTGGCGGGATCGTAGACGGGCAGGGAGATTCCGGCCTGATCGACGGTCCGGGAGAAATCTCCAGTCCGTTCCAGAGCCGTCGGGATGGTGTGCAGCGATGCGCGCGAGATGCGCTCGCGGACTCCCTCGTAGGACACCATGACGAAGGTATTGTTCGAGTCGTGGATAAGGTGGGGCAGCAGCAGAGGTCCGGCCACGTTGAAGCCAAATTGGTTGCGGCGCAGCAGCGACTTATCGCCGCCGTTTTGCGTGACCTCATGGGGCACCGCGTCGAGCATGTCATTGCGGAAGTTCTCATAGACGCGGCCGTGCCACAGCAGTTTTGGCCCGGTCTTCTTCTGGGCGGCGGGCGGGCTCTCCGGACGCACGCCCCATTGGCCGGTCACCGCCTTGAACTCATCCGCAGCGCGGCTGAGCGGGTCCGACGGACGCGGCGGGGTGTCGGCGGCGCTGGCGGCGATGCACAATACGCCTGCGGCTGCGATGTAAAGAACGGCGCCCATGGTAGATGATTTATTTTAACAGGCGGAAACGGGAGTCCGTCAAGCTGAAGTCGGGGGTCAAACAGCCTTAGCCCGGAACCGCGGATACCATCGGCGGAACACCTCGTCCAGTTCATTATTTGAGCCTCGTCCGGGGAAGTTGTGGGTAACTGGGGGGCTCAGCGCTGGGGTTGAGTGAGGAAGCGGTGGAGTTTGCGGCAGGTGGCGTCGAAGGAGCGCTGGGCTTCCTCCGAGCCGTTGCGGTTTATTGTGGAGGTCTTCGCCTTCGCCAGCATCCGTGCCATGGAACTGCTCACGATTCTAAACCACTGCTATCGTCAACGGGGATTCGTCTACCGACACGCCCGCTTCAGCCCCGATAAGAAAACCATCCTAGTGGGGGCTAGGCCAAGGCTAGGCCACGGCCTGCAAGGCGCGCAGGGTGGAATCCCGACTGGCCATTTCCATGAGAGTTTCGAGCGCGAGGCCGACTCGCGCCAGGCAGGCTTCGACGCGTCCGAAGGAGGGGAGATCCTCATCCCGCCCGGACCAGAACTCCGCCAGATACGCCAGCGACGCCAGCTTCGATGGGGAGCGCTCGGGCTGATGATGGAAGCGCACGGCGTCGATGAACTCCTGCGGGAAGTGCCACCGCGCAATCAGTCCGGCGCCGATCTCGCCATGATCGCGCCCCAGCAACAAGCGCTCGACATACGTGGCGGGGCAGCCACTGGCGACCAGGTTGCGATACGTCACCAGCGTCTCCCGTGGCAGGAATTGCACCGCCACGGCGCCTATGTCGTGCACCAAACCGAGCACCAGCCCTTCCTCCGGACTGAGCAAACCGGTGTGGGCGGCGAGGGCCGCGCAGAGCGAGGCCGACATCAGCGAATGGCTCCAGATGGGCCCCAGACCAGCGGACGTAAACAGCGGGCGCATGGCGGCGGCGAGCATGACCTTACGCGCCTCGATGACGCCGATGGAGGCGATGGCGCGGCCGACCGTGGAGGCCCTCTGGGCGCGGCCATAGGGCGCGTAATTGGCCACGCCCAACAGGCTGCCGGCGAGGACCGGATCGCGCAGGGCGATGGCTTCCAGTTCGCGGATTTCGTACTCGCGCGGCGCGCGCAGGGTGCGGCAGACGAGGCGTGCCGTGCCGGCTTCGACGGGCAGTTTGAGTACGCCGGGAAACTCGCGGCACCGCATCTCCCGCAGGTACTCCAGCAGAGCAGGGTCGAATCCCTCGAAAGCCGCAAAACTCCGGATCTCCTCGAGGATGGTCGCGACCTCTTTGTATTCGAACTCGAGCGCTTCCAACTGCTCGTCCACGAGATTACAGACCTGGACGATATCGGCAATTCCGCGGGCATCGCCGCCGGCCACCACCTGCCAGGCGAGCCGGCCCAACCCGCTCGAATGGCGGAGCGGCTCGAGCGAATGATGCAGCAGGGCGGTTTGCGCGAGTGGCTGCGCGGCGACCCCGGCACGGCGGCCGAGTTCGACCGCCAGGGCCGCAGTACGTCTGCAATGCACCTGTTCGGCGGAATGGTTGAGGCTCATCGGGTTAGTACTATTTGGCACTAAGAGCGGTCCCGCGTCAAGGTTCAGATGGCGCTCTAAGGCTTTGTTCTTGGCGCTTTAAGGGGGGCGCGGGGGGCGGGGAGCGGTGTGTTCGCGACGAAGCCGGCGCCGGGGTCAAACCGCCGGCGTCAAACCACGAGGTAGGCGCGTGACTTTTCGATCATCCTCGCCAGCACCTGGAGATCGACGGGCTTGGAGAGATAGTCGTCGAAACCGGAGCGGAGGCAGTGTTCGCGATCGTCCCGCATGGCGTGAGCGGTCATGGCGATGATCGGGGTATGGCGGCCGAAGGGGAATTCGGCTTGGCGGATGCGAGCCGTGGCTTGGAAGCCGTCCATCTCAGGCATCTGGAGATCCATCAGGATGAGATCGAAGCTTTGGGCGGCCGCGGCTTCGACGGCGCGCAGTCCGTTGCCGGCCACCAGGAGGGAGTGGCCCATCTTCCCGATGGCGTGCTGGGCGAGTTTCTGGTTGACGACGTTATCCTCGGCCAGCAGGATGCGCAGCGGCGCGGCAGAGGGGGCGGCGGCCGGTTCCGCCGGCTGTTTTTCGGGGGGCTGTGGGGATTGGTCTTCGCACCGATCGAAGCTGGCGGTGAAGTGAAAGGCGCTGCCGCTGCCGGGAGCGCTCTCCACCCAGATTCGCCCCTGCATCAGCTCGACGAGTTTGGAGCAGATGGCAAGCCCGAGACCGGTACCGCCCTGGCGGCGGGAGGCCCCATCGGCTTGAGCGAATGACTGAAAGATTCGTTCCTGGGTCTCGCGGGCGATCCCGATGCCGGTGTCGCGCACGACGAAATGCAGGGTAACGCCGGGGCCCCGGTCGAGCGAGACATCGAGAGAGACTTCGCCCTGCTCGGTAAACTTCATGGCATTGCCCAGCAGATTGATCAGGATCTGACGCAGCCGGTCGACGTCACCGGCAAGCATGCGGGGCACTTCGGGAGCGATTTCGCAACTCAGCGAGAGGGACTTCTCCCGCGCCTTCCAGGTGAATACGGCGAGCGCGCCGGTGACGCATTCGTGCAGACAGAAGGGCTCGTGGGACAGTTCCATCTTGCCGGCTTCGATCTTGGAGAAATCGAGTATGTCGTTGACGATCACCAGGAGGGACTCGGCGGAATCGCGCACGGTGGAGATGTAGTCGCGCTGCTCTGCGTCCAGATCGGTATGGAGCACCAGTTGGGTCATGCCGATCACGCCGTTCATCGGCGTGCGGATTTCGTGGCTCATGTTGGCCAGAAACTGGCTTTTCAGTCGCGAGGCTTCCCGCGCCTGGCGAAGCAGTTCTTCAATTTCCTGTTTCTGACGCTCCACGACGTTCTGCTGGAACTGGAGTTCGCTGGTACGCTCGCGAACGGCGCTTTCCAGCCGCCTGCGTTCGTAGCGAACGCGATCAATGCGGGAGCGCACCACCAGCCCGATGAAAAGTGCGCACGCGCCGGCCGCCAGGGAGCGAAACCACCAGGAGGCCCACCAGGGGGGCACGATGCGGAAGGAGACCGCGGCCGGGACCGGACTCCAGGGGCCGTTGGCATGGCCCGCCGCGACTTGGAAGCGATAGGAGCCAGGCGGCAGGCTGGAGTACTGGGCCTCGCGCTGCGCGGTCTCCATCCACCGGTCGTCCAGGCCTTCGAGGCGGTAGCGGAAACGAATGTTCTTCTCGCTGAGAAAACTGAGTCCGGCGAAGGTCACCACGAAATCGTGATCGCGAAAAGGGATCTCGGAATGGACTTCGGGATCGCCGGGACGGTCGCCAAAGCGCATCGCGGTGACGACCACAGGCGGCGCCATGCGGGGAGCGGCCCGGTCGCTGGGTCGGTAGCGCGAAAGTCCTCTCAGTGTGCCGATCCAGACCGTGCCATCGGGTTCGGCGAGGAACGCGTTGGCGGCGCAATCGTCCCATGACAGGCCGTCTTCATGGTTGTAGACCGTCCAGCCGGCGGTGGAGCGCACGGCTACGCCGTTATCCGTGCCGGTCCACAACCGGCGACGCGCGTCGAGGCCGAGGAAAAGAATATAGTCGGAGGGCAATCCGTCGCGTTTGGTGAAGTGGCTGACCTGTACCCCGACCCGACCGAACGAGAGGCGGGAAACGCCCAGCGGCTCGCGATATCCCACCCAGATCGCGCCATCGTCCGTCTCAGCGATGTGGGTGACGCCGTCGGCCTTGAGTCCGTCGGCCGTGGTGAACCGGACCCAGTTTCCGGAGTCGAATCGAAACAGGCCTTGCGTACTGCCCACCCATACCCGGCCCTCGCGGTCGGTGAGGAAGCGATAGAACATGGTGTGCGGGGTGGTCCCCGGCGGCAACTGGCGCTCAAGGCGCAGATTGGGTTGCAGGGAATTGCTGCGAAACAGGCCTTCGCTGGTGCTGGCCCACAGCCGGTTTTCGAGGTCCAGATGCAAGGCGATGATGCGATCGTCCTCCAATCCGGCGGCCTTGGCAAAAGTGCGAATCTTGCCGCCCTTCGGATCGATGCGCGAAACGCCGCCGGGCAAACAGGCGGCCCAGATGGCGCCGTCCGGGGCGATGACCAGACCCTTGACCTTGTCGCCTCCCAGCCCGTTGCGAGTGGTCAGGATTTGAGGGGGCTTATGGTCTGGCAGGCGGACCAGACCGTTATCGGTACCAAGCCACATGGTCCCGGCCTTATCGCGGCGCACCGCCCAGACGATGTCATTGCCGAGCCCGTCGGCGATGGTCCAATTGGTCCATTCATCGGACCCCGGCCAGCGCGCCACGCCGCTACCCCAAAGGCCAAGCCAGATCGACCCTTCGCGGTCTTGCAGGATGGCAGTCACGGTTTCCGATTGCAGTCCCTGCGCGATACCCGTCAATTCCCAGCGCCCCGCGATGCGCCGGGCAAGACCGCGATCGGTAGAGACCAGCATACGGTAATGACGATCTTCGGCCAGGCTGAGCGCGCTGTTGCTGGACTGCGGCAGGTCCCGGTCGCGGGCCTGGAACCGCGCGTCGCCGCGTGGCAGTACATAGAGGTGGCTCGGCCCACGTACCCACAGGTCTCCGGCGCGATCGCGCAGCATGACGCCCCAGCGCTCCGGAGGCAGGCCGTAGGTCTGGTCGAACACGCGCACGCGGCCGTGATCGAGGAGGCAGAGTTGGAG
This sequence comes from Candidatus Solibacter sp., assembly GCA_017883345.1. Classification (GTDB taxonomy): domain Bacteria; phylum Acidobacteriota; class Terriglobia; order Bryobacterales; family Bryobacteraceae; genus Solibacter. The sequence continues at coordinate 5,941 of JADGNT010000282.1, forward strand.
CCCGCAGTTGAACCAGACGTCGCCGTTGGGCTCCGCCAAAATGCCGTTCACCTGATCGTGCGGCGTATTGGGCGCGAGCGCGAATTCCGGTGCGCCGCCGCCGGGTGGAACCGCGCCAACCAGCAACCCCCGGTCGAATCCCAGATACACCTTGCCATCGGCGCCGATATCGAGCGCGCGCAAGTCCTGCCCGGCGGCTCCGGTTTCGACTACCTGGAAGGAGCCCTTCCGGAAGCGCGCCAAGCCGCGGCCGGTGACCGCCCAAAGGGCGCCGTCCGGACCCTCCTCGATACATCGCACGGTGGCGCTGGGCAAGCCCTCTTCCACGCCAAACCTCTGAAAACGCGCGCCATCGTAGCGGAAGAGCCCGTTGCTGGTTCCCACCCAGAGAAACCCGGCGCGGTCCTGCAGCAGCCGGCTGACCGCGGTATTCAGCCCGTCGTCGGGACCGAAATGGCGAAATCGGTACCTCTCGGCGGACGCATCGGCCGCTGCCAGCAGGAAAGCGAACCACAGAGATAGAGCGCGTAACGCCACTGCCCCTGTTATCGGCCGAACGGAGGGAAACTTTATAGCTGGCGCTCCGACCTTCGAAGCGGACGCACAAGGGAGGGCCTCCCCGGGAAAACAGATTGGCGCGGGCTGGGAGTCGAAAAACCACCGCGGGGGGTGGGCTCCGAACCCGGGGACAGACAGGACTGGCAGCGAATTTCCGGCAAAATGCGCCGGAAATCCATGCCAGTCTTGTCAGTCCCGGGGGCGCTCGTG
>JADGNT010000283.1 GCA_017883345.1 Candidatus Solibacter sp.
CGCATGAAGACGATGCTGCGGTTGTCGGCTTGCACCAGCTTCCATTCGGTCTGTTTGGGATCGGCGAGAGCCGCGGCCAAGGTGTGTATGCGGCCGGTGAAGCGGTCGAAACCGTCCAGCACGAGCACTTCAATTCCGTATTTGGCGAGCAACTCTTCGGAGCTCTTGCCGCCGTTAGAATCCGCATAATACAGGATGCGGCTGTAATCCGCGTAGGCCTCTTCGCTGAGGCCGCGCGGATCGATGAAATCGCGCTCGGTGGGCCAGAGACGCCAGACCAGATAGCCGCCGTTTTCGTAGGTGTTGAACATGCGGCCCGAGACGTTGTGGGCTTGCAGAAAGTCCGCCGCCTGGGTGGGCAGCAGCCACTCCGCGGCGCGTAATTGAAACACGCCGCCGCCTTGCACCGCCAGCGCGATGGCAACCACCACCAGCGTTGCGGCCGCGAATTCCGCCGCGGCCGGAATGGCGCGCTTCCAGACAGGGAGATACGCTCCGAGCAGCACCGCGCCGACCAGGCCCATCAGAATTGTGTTGCGCACGGCCATCAGGGATGCCGCGGCGAAGACGAAGTAGAGAATCCAATCCACCGGCCGCGTCTTCCGCCGCGAAATCAGCATCGCCGCCAAGGACCCGATCAGCACCACGGCGTAGCCGTAGGGCGGCAGCCAGAACGCCGGATACTGCCATTCCAGGTTGCCCGCCTGGATCGAACTGGCTCGGTAGTACAGCATGATCTCGATGACGCGGAATCCGTTGGGATTGATCGCCGAAGCCAGGAAACTGGCGATGCTCACCAGCCAGAGTTGGCGCTCGCCCTCCACCGGCCGCTGGCGCAGGCGCTGGATCAGGGCTTCGCCGCAATAGGCGCCGAGCATCACCCAGCCCATGAAGTAGCCGCCGTGGCAATTGGCCCAGAAGATGAAGACCGGGACCAGCGCCCACAGCCAGCGGCGGCGCTCCAGAATCGCCATGGTGACGGCCAGCAATACGAAGGTGACCAGGAAGGGACGGCTCTGCTGGAAGTTGCTGGCCACCGCGCCCGCGGCGATGGCTGCCGCGAGGCTGCGATAGAACCCGCCGGTGCGCCACCACACGATTAACCCCACCAGCCCGCAGAAGGCGATGAGCAGCATGGCGCGCAGCAGCACCAGGCCGGGGAATCCGGTGGCCGCGTGGGTTAGATACATAATGATCTGCGCCAGCCACTCGTGGGTCAGGTTGAAGTAGCGCGTCTTGGCTTCTCCGGGGTACGCGGTGCTGCTCAGGTTGCTGGTGTAGCAGAACGGGTCCGGCACGGTAAGGGCGCGGGTTTCCAGGGTGTGGCGCCCGGTCATCAGGTGGAGCCAGATGTCGGTGTCGCTCACTTCGCCGGTGAACCAGGTGAGGAACAGGAGCGCGGTCAGCCCGAGGAGGAGCGGACGGAGCCACGTGGGCGCGGCGGGCGTGGCGGCGGGCGGCGTGACGGCTTTCGGATTAGCGGGGCGAGGCGGCATGGAAGCTTCCGTTGCGAACCGGCTGGTAGAGGAGGCCGGCGGCGGGACGGCTGGCAGGTTGCGGAGGCATTGGAAAACCTCAGTTTAACAGAGGGGGTTCCGTGGAGTTCGGGGATGCGATTCAACGCAGAGTTTCATGCCACGGAAGAAGAATGCCCCCAGGAATGGGGGCATGGCAGCCTGAAAGGCTACGCTACAGGTGGCGCAAGGGCTGGCCGGGGCGGGCGGCGGTGAGCTTGCCATCGTCCACCACAATCTGGCCGTTGACCAGCACGAAGTCGAAGCCTTGCGAGTATTGATGGGGCTGGGCGTAAGTAGACTTATCCTGCACGCGCACCGGATCGAACAGCACCAGGTCGGCTGAGTTGCCGGTGATGACGGTAGTGACGCCGTCGAGCAGGAAGTTATCGCCGCGCGGGTTCTTCTCCACGCCGCCTTCGATGTGGGTGTGCACGTCGATGAAACCTGGGGCGAGCGAGCGCTCGCGGGCGTCGATGGTGCGCGTGGCAGTGGCGGCGGCGAGGCGACCGATGGCGGCGATGCGGCCGTCCTTGACGGCGAGATCGGCGCGGAACCAGGGATTGCCGTTGCCGTCGATGACGCGGGCATGGCGAATCAGCACGTCGTAGTCCGCGGCGAAGAGCGGCGAGACCAGGAGGAGAAGGGCGAGGGTGCGCATCGGAATACGCTTACTATACTCCCACGAAGTTCAGGCCCCGGCGCTTTTCAGGCGGTCATCCACGTCTCGGGAGTATGGGTTAACATCTCGAATATTTTAAGCTGAGGCAGCCAAACGCGCCGGGTATGGAGTATCCTAGAACATGCGTTTTTTAGTCACAGTGTTATTTCTGACGGCAATGACCGTCAGTGCTCAGGATGCTGCTCCCAAGCAGGGTGGGGGACGCGGCGGGCCGCCCAAGAACTTGAAGGTCCTCAAGCCTGAGGACGAGCGTCCCGTGATGGGGGCGATGCGAGGCGCTCTCGGTCAACAGTGCAATTTCTGCCACGTTCGGGGCGACAATGCCAGCGACGAGATTCCCAAGAAGCTGGTGGCGCGTAAGATGATGGAGATGGTCAACGACATCAACGCGAAGTTCCCGGACGGAAAGGTCCACGTGAGTTGCTACACCTGCCATCGCGGCAAGACGACGCCCGACATGGTGCCGCCGCCGGCAGCGCCTCCGGCCCAGTAAAGAGGGGGTTGGCAGGCGGAAGCGCCTGCCCCACCAGTGCAAGTGCAAACACGCGACTCGTAGTGGTGGCGCAGGCGCTTTCGCCTGCGAACTGCTTTTCTTCACAGCTTCTCACTTAGCGTGATGTGTCGCTGCCACCGCGCGCACCTCATCGGGGGACGCGGTGCCGGTACCCTTTTTCATGATGGTGATGCCGGCGACCAGGTTGCCGAAACGGGTGGCCTGCAGCGGCTCGCCGGTCACCACCAGGGCCATCGCGGCGCCCGCGCTGAAGCTGTCGCCCGCGCCGCAGATGTCCACCGGATGGGCGATGGCCTTCGCCGGCACCCACTGTTCGCCGCTCGCGTCCACCACGAGTGCGCCTTTTCCACCGTGCGTGACAATCAGGCAGGGCGCCTGCATGTGGCGGCGCAACGCCGGATAATCCACGCGTCCGAGGACGCGCATGGAGGCGGCTTCGGCCTCCTGCTGGTTCGGCTTCACCACGGCGTGGCGGAAGTGCTCGGCACGCAAGCGGGAATCCACCCAGATCAATTTGTCGGGCCGGGCGGCCGCGAGCCGTGCGAGCCAAGCGCGCATGGCGGGCGTGACCACGCCGCCCTGGCTGGTTTCGGCCTGGTCGGAGACCAGGATCAAATCATACGCGGGTGCGGCGCGTTCCAGGCGGGCGATCAGTTCCCGCTCCACCGATTCCGGCAGGGGATTGGTATAGACGAAATCGATTCGTGGCAGATCTTCTTCGTCCGTCCGAGCGTTGATCAGCTTGGTGTAGGTGAAGGTGGGCACGCCGGGGGCGTCCACCAATAATTCGTGCGAGATGCCGCGGGCGGCGAGCGCGCAGCGGAGTTCGTAGCCGAAACCGTCGTCGCCCACCATGCCGAGCACGGCGACCTCGCCAGCGCCCAGCGCGGCCAGGTTGTTGGCGATGGTGCCGGCCGCTCCCGGGGTGACAACGGTAGCCACCACGCCGATCCGCGGGATGCCGGTTTCGCGCGACGGGAGGGCCAACGCGGGGTCGTAGCGGCACCAGCGGTCCAGGCAGACATCGCCGGCCACCAACACGCGAAGCTTGGGGAATTCGTCGAGGATCGCGGCATTTGTCATAGCAACCGCCAGAGGGCAGGCAGCGTAGCGCGATGCTCGCCGCGGAAATAGAAGCTCTCGCCGCCATCGGCGACGGTGCGCACCAACATGGTTTTGTGGGGCCGGAAATAGTAGCCGGGATCGCTCTTGGGCAGTTCCTTGCGATGGTCGCCCAGAATGGGGACGAGGTCGAAGACCGCGGTGGTGAAGTGGCGGATGGCGCGCCCTTCTTGATGGGCGACGTTGCGCGCCATGGCGAGGGCTTTCAGGTAGACCTCCGGCCCCATGATGGCGCTCCCGAAGTTGAGCAGCACGCCGCCTTCGAGGCGCTCCACGGTGCGCGCGAAAATCAGGAAATCGCGATAGCTGGCCGCGCCGAGCGCCGCGCCGTCGCAATTGGGGTGTTCGTGGATGATGTCGTAGCCGATGCCCACATGCACCGTCACCGGGACGCCGGCGCGCCAGGCGGCGGCGAATACCGAAAGCTCGCGGTGCGGGTAGGCGCTCGAATCGATGCGGCGGCCGACGTTCTCGCCGAGGCCGAGCGATTCGGCGGCGGCCTGGCGGATCCATTCGTTCAATTCGCCGGTCTCGCGCCACAGACCGAACTCGCCCGTGCGGATGTAGCGGTCGACGCTTTCGGTGGTGGCGCCGCAGCGGGCCAGTTCGTAGTCGTGTATGGCGCCGGCGCCGTTCATCGCGATGTGATCGACGCTGCCGCGCTCCAGCAGGTCGATGATATGGCGGTTGACGCCGGCGCGGAGGACATGCGCGCCCATCATGAGGATGCGCGCCGCGCCGGCGGATTTGGCGGTAGAGAGGCGCGCGGCGACGGTGGCCAGATCGGGATGCTCGAACGGTGGGGTGGGATCGCCGAGCGAGAGCCAGCGGTCCAGGTGCAAATCGTGTTGGCGCCCGGCGAGCGGCTTGATCAGCAGGCGCGAGCGGTCGAACTGTTCATATCGGCTCATGGTTGGCAAATAGCATCGGCAGGAGCACCGGCCGGCAGAGGTAGTTGGGGATGATGTAATCGGCGCCCACCTCGATCAGGTTGCGGCGCTTCCATGGACTGGTGTCGCGGCATTCGGGCTCGTCGGTGGCCAGGCCCACGGCGAGGCTGCCGGCGCGTTTCAATTCTTCGATCTCCACCGGGCCATCGCCGAAGCCGATCAGATGGTGGGGGCGCATGCCGGGAAGCCGGAGGATGCGCTCGATCAGCATGCGTTTGGAGAAGGCGCCGGGATCGGGGAGCGCGCCGTAGACGCCGCCATCGAAATAGCGGGTGATATCGAGCAGGCCGGCCTCCGCTTTGAGATGGTCTTCGTCGGTGCCGCTGGCCAGGTAGAGGTGCAGACCGCGGGAGCGCAGGTCTTCGAGCAGGGCGCGGGTGCCGGGGACCAGGTACTGGTCGGGCGCGCAGCGGCGGTCGCGCAGTTGCTGAATGCGCAGGCCGGAGACGGCGAACAGGCGGCTGAGGAACTGCTGCTTGTACTCGCGCGGATCGAGCGGCGTGCCGCCGCGCAGCGTCACCTGTTCGGCCAGCGCGATCATCTGATAGAGGGTGTCCTTGCCGGTGAGGCGCCAGATGAAGGGCTCGACGGCGTGGCGGAGATCCGCTTGGCTTTCACCGGTGTCGAGGGCGGCGAGGACTTCGAGCATCATGGCCACCATGATGTCGACCCATCCGGCACGGATGAGGGAGACGGTACCGTCGAAATCGAAGAGGGCAATGCGGGCGCCGGGTGCGGAGGTGCCGGGATGAATGGTTTCAACCATGGAACTTTGATTGTAGCGAGGCAGCGCCGCCAGGGAAGATGTCCATTTGACGCGGAGGCGCGGAGACGCAGAGATAAGCGCAGAGAAAATCGAAAACAAGCTGGACGGGAGGGGCAGGATTCACCGCTTCGGTGGGTGGCGGGCGGAGCAAGCGGAGATCGCCGAGGAGAGCAAACGGCATCCCGATCGGGTTAGTGAACATCTTTGGGGAACAGGATGGGGAGCGCGGGCTCCGCGGTGAACATGCAGCGGGCGTTGTGGCCGCAGAGCGGGATCACGGTCAGGACGTGCCTGGCGCCGAATTTCTGATTCACGTATTTGGAAAAAGCCTGGCCGCGCGCGAGGCGCGTGGGGCCCTGAGCCATGGCGGGGCAGGAGGCATCGAAGCCGCCCAGGGGCAGGATGTCGATTTCGCCGAGCAGGTAGGTCACGGGACGCGCCGCCAGTTGCTTCTTCAACTGGTCGTCGGTCTGCCTGGCGGTGTATCCGCCGGTGCGATGCTCCAACCCGTAGGGCCACTGGTCGTAGGTGGTGCAGTTGCGGCCGTCGGTGAAGGCACGGAAATCCGAGCCGTCGGCGTGGGGACGCGTGGTATCGAGGTAGGCGTAGCTGGAGGGGTTGGAGACCACGTAGGTCACCGGCACGCCCAGGTTGTCATGCACGGTGTTGGCCATGGCGTAGCGGTCTACGTACTGGCCGCCGGCGGAATGGCCGGAAACGACGATGGCCTTGAGGTTGGGGAAGACGTCTTTCTTTGCCAGCTTGCGCAGGATCTCGTCGGTGAAATCAAACGAAGTCAACTTCTCGTGGTTGGTGGCCGTGCCTCCGGAGCGCCAACTATCTCCAGTACAACTCCAGCTCACCTCGTTGGGGGCCAACTGGTCGCGGCAACTTCCGGCGTTGGACGCGAGACGGGGTGCGATGACCAGGGTGTCGTCGAGGGCGCCGCCCAGGAAGGCGGCGGCGAGGGCGGTGCGGAAATAGTTGTCGGCGTCGCGGCCGGCGCCGTGGATCACGATGAGGGCGCGCGCGATCTGGGGATTGGGGACGTCGAGCGGGTAGGTACGGTAGATCATGGAACGCGCGGGTCCGCCCGCGAAAGTCAGCCATTCGGTGCAGTTGGCGACGGTGGTGCACGGCGCCGCCCAAGCGG
>JADGNT010000284.1 GCA_017883345.1 Candidatus Solibacter sp.
CTTTTGCCGGCGCTTGCCCTGGCACAGACTCCCCCCGCCACGACCCCGGCGACACCTGCCAAGAAGGCGGCACCCGCGGCAGCGACCACACAAGCTAAACCGGCCCCAGCCACGGCACCAAAGGGAGCGGCCGGACGCGGTGCGGCAGCCGCGCCCAAGCCGGCGGCACCCGCGGAGCCGGCCCCCCTCACCACCGACGACGAGCAGGCGGTCTACGCCATCGGCCTGCAAATCGCGCGGCCTCTTAGCATGTTTAACCTCACTCCTGCCGAAGTCGAGATTGTGAAACGCGCCATCGACGACGCCGTGGCCGGCAAACCCGCCGGTGATTTGCGCGAGTGGGGACCGAAGATCGATCCCCTGATGACCAAACGCGCGGCGGCCGGGAGGGAAAGGGAGAAGGCGGCGTCCGCCGTCTACATGGCCAAGGCCGTCGCCGAACCCGGGGCCGTTAAAACCGGGTCCGGCTTGGTCTATCGCGAACTCAAAGCCGGCGCCGGCGAATCGCCCAAAGCCACCGACACGGTCAAAGTCCACTACCGCGGCACGCTGATCGACGGCACCGAGTTCGACAGTTCCTACAAACGCAACGAGCCCACTCAGTTCCCGCTCAACGGCGTCATCAAATGCTGGACCGAAGGCGTGCAGCGCATGAAGGTTGGCGGCAAATCGATGTTGGCCTGCCCCTCGGACCTGGCCTACGGCGACCAGGGAAGCCCCCCCAAGATTCCGGGCGGCGCCACGCTGCTCTTCGAAATCGAGCTGCTGGAAATCGTCGCCGCCAAGTAAGCGGCCACCGCGGTTGATGAGACGCCTGTCGCTCGGGATCGCCGCTTTGCTTGCCTGCGCCGCACCATCCCCGCGCGCGGAGGGGTGGCGCATCATCGGACCCGGCGGCGGTGGCTCCATCTTCCACGCCACCATCAGCCCGCACGATAGCCGCACCGCGCTGGTCGCTTGCGATATGACCGGCGCCTACCTGACGCACGATGGCGGCGCCACCTGGCGCATCTTCAACCTCGGCGAGCCCGTGCAGTTCTTCGTGTTCGACCCCACGAACGCGCGCGTGATCTACGCCAAAGCCCTCGGCGTCTTTCGCAGCGGCGATGCCGGCCAGACCTGGGCGCGCTTCTTCCCGCGCGAGGTCCAGAAGATCACCATGGGCGACGACCACGCCTCGGGCCAACTCCACACCACCGGCCAGCCCAGCGGAGATGTCACCGCCTTGGGCGTCGACCCCGCCGACTCGCACTCGCTCTACCTCGCCCTGGGTTCTGCAGGTGGCTCCGCGCTCTGGACTTCCATCGACGCGGGCGACGCCTGGCGGAAAGCCGCCGATCTCCCCGGCCGGGCGCGCCAGATCTGGATCGATGCGCGTTCGCTCAAAGGTGACCGGACGCTCTACGTCGCCGGGCCGGACGCGCTTTACATCCGCCGCGAGGGGCGCTGGCGAACCACGCGGTTACCCGGAACCGCCACCGAGATCGCCGGCGCACCGCCGGTGTTCTATGCCACCGTCGCCGGCAAAATCTATGTTTCCACCGATGGCAGCGTGACGTGGCGCGACTCTGCCCTGCCCGGATTTCAGGGACAGGCCACCGCCATCGCCGCCAGCGCGGACCATCCCGAGATCGCCTACGTCTCCTACAGCGGACTGCGCGCGCCCATACGCGCCACCTGGGGCGTGGCCAAAACCACCGATTCCGGCCGCCACTGGGAACCGGTCTACGATAGCGTCCACGACGCCTGGCTGACCGAACGTTTCGGCGCTGGATGGGCGGGCAACCCGATCTCACTCGGCGTGGCGCCCGGCGACGCCGGCATCGTCTACGCCACCGATTCCGGCCGCGTCATGCGCACCACCGATGGCGGCAAGACCTGGAACGAGGCCTACTCCAATCGCACGCCCGATGGCAACTGGACCACCAACGGGATCGACGTCACCACCTGCTACGGCGTCCACTTCGACCCCTTCGACGCGCGCCACATGTTCATCGATTACACCGACATCGGCCTGTGGGCCAGCGATACGGCGGGCGCAAGCTGGTACAGCGCCACGCGCGCCGGCGTGCCACACCAATGGGAGAACACCACCTACTGGATGGAGTTCGATCCCGAGGTTCGCGGCCGCATGTGGGCCGTGATGAGCGGCACCCACGATCTGCCGCGTCCCAAGATGTGGCGCCGAGCCTCGCCCGATTCCTACACCGGCGGGGTGGTGCGCAGCGATGATGGCGGACGCTCGTGGCGCGTGCTGAATAACGGCATGCCGCAGACCGCCGCCACCCACATCCTGCGCGATCCCGCGGGCGCGCTCTACGTCACCGGCTTCGGCCGCGGCGTCTTCAAATCGACGGACGGCGGCGAGCACTGGTCGCTCAAGAATGCCGGGATCGCGGGCGACCAGCCCTTCGCCTGGCGCACGGTGCGCGATTCCAAGGGCGCGCTCTACCTGATTGTGGCGCGGCGCAGCGACGACGGCACGTCCGGCAATGCGGGCGATGGCGCGCTCTACCGCTCCACCGATGGCGCGGAGCATTGGTCGCGCGTGCCGCTCCCGGCTGGGTTGAACGGGCCCAATGGTCTCGCCATCGACCCGCAAAACCCGGCGCGGCTGTACCTGGCCGCGTGGGGCCGCAGCACGCCCGAAGGCGCGGTCGATGGCGGCATCTACCTCTCCACCGATCGCGGCACGAGCTGGCGCCGCGTGCTCGAACAGGACCAGCACATCTACGACATCACCACGAGCGCGAAGGACGCGCGCGTGCTGTACGCCACCGGTTTCGAATCCTCTGCGTGGCGGAGCGCCGATCGCGGCCTGACCTGGAAGCGCATCCCGGGCTTCGATTTCAAATGGGCCCACCGCGTGACGGTGGACCCGCAAGATCGCGGCCAGATCTACATCACCACCTTCGGCGGCAGCGTCTGGCACGGCAAGGCGTACCAGTCCGGGCCCGGCTCCGTTCCGCGCTAAAGAAGAGTCTTTTGGGCCGTCGCGAGGGGCAGAAACAACGTCCTTGGTTTGCCCGCGATGGGGCGGAAGCCGTAGCGCCGATAGAATCCGGCCACCAGATCGTTCTTGGCGTCAACCAGCAGGGCGAACGCGGCTGCCGCATCCTGCATGGTCCGATGAACGGCGTTCATCAGCATCAACTCGCCTAGACCGCGCCTTTGAAAGCGCTGGCCGACGGCAAGCCGCCCAATGCGAACCGCCGGCAAGGTGGGATAACGGGGCAGGCGCTTGATTTCATCGGGTGGAAGGTCCACGAGCGGGATGCTGGCCGCCGACAGGGTGTAATAAGCGGCGACATGGCCGGTGGCGACCTCGACGACGACAAAACAATTCGTGATGCGGCGGCGGATGTCCTGAGTCACCTGGGTCTGAAAATACCGGTTCAGCGCGTCGTCGCCGCAACAGAACGTGGCGCGGTCGTGGGTCTCGCCGAGGGCTTCGAAGCGAAAGGGCACAGGAATCATTGCACGCCGAATAATTCGCGATATCGTTTAGCGGCTTTTTTGAGAGCGGGCGTCGCCGCCGGCGGATTGAGAATAGCCTCGGCGATCTGACGCTGGCCCTCGATCGAGAGGCGAATAATCTCCGTTTCCTCGATCGCACGGCAAGCGGCTTCATCCGCGGCGGCCACAACGAAATCCGTCAACGTGCGCCCCCGGATTTCGGCGGCGCGCTTCAGACGCGTCATTACCTCGTGCGGCAGGCGCGCCTCCAACCGGGCGGTGGGTGGGGTTTCCTGTTTCATTGCGCTTTCTAATATACGGCAAATTGCCGTATGTGTCAACTCCATTCTCGGATGGTCTTTCTAAACACGATAAAATACATTCTCGCGTTCAAACGATCTGCCGCGTCCCAAAGGTGTGGCGCCGCGTGGGGCCGCGGCACGCCCGAAGGCGCGGCCGATGGCGGCATCTACCTCTCCACCGATCGCGGCACAAGCTGGCGCCGCGTGCTCGATCGGGACCAGCACATCTACGACATCACCATCGAGCGCGAAGGACGCGCGCGCGCTCTACGCCACGGGCTTTGAATCCTCTGCGTGGCGCAGCGCCGATCGCGGCCTCACCTGGAAGCGCATCCCGGGCTTCGATTTCAAATGGGGCCACCGCGTGACGGTGGACCCGCAAGATCGCGGCCAGATATACATCACCACCTTCGGCGGCAGCGTCTGGCACGGCAAAGCACAGTGACAAGACTGGCAATCTTGTGGGGCAGGCGGGGTACCCTCTGGGTCCGCCTGCCAACGTCGATGAAGATGTTAGCGCTACCCCAACTGCCCTACTCCAAAAAGAACTCGCCCTCCGCGACGATCTCCGCCGGACCGGTAAGGTAGATGTCGCCGTCGAAGCGCAGATCGATCGGGCCGGCCGGCGTCAGCACGCGCACCGGCGAGCTCACCCAGCCGCGCGCCACGGCCATCGCGGCGGCGCCCGTCGACCCCGTACCGCTGCTCATCGTCTCCCCTGCCCCGCGCTCCCAGAAGCGCACATCGATGGTGTGCTCGTCCACCACCTTCACGAACGACACGTTGGTGCGGTTGGGGAAGTGCGGATGGCGTTCGATTTCGGCGCCCAGCGCGCGCCAGTCGAAATCGAAGTGCTCCACCGGCACCGCGCACTGCGGATTGCCCACCCAGAGCAGGGTGACGTCGCGCGGACCCCAGGGGAGTTCCAGTGGGAAACTCGCCGCGGTGAGTTCCGGCCGGCCCATGTTCATTTCGAATTCGAACTCCAGCGCGCGCCGTTTCAGCAGGCGCAAGGTCTTCACACCGGCGCCGGTGCGCACGCGCACCACGCCCGCCGCGTGGCCGTGGCGAATCAGAAACGCGGCGGCGCAGCGCGTGCCATTGCCCGACATCTCGGCGCTGCTGCCGTCGGAGTTGTAGAGCTGAATCGTGCCTTCGGCATCGGCGTCACACGGCGGATCCACCAGCATCCACCCATCGGCGCCGATCCCGCTGTGGCGGTCGCAGATGGCCCGCGCCAGCGCGGCGTGATCGCTCGACGCCGGGTCGGGCGCGTCCTGCCGCCACGTGAAGAGAAAATCGTTCTTGGCGCCGTGCGCCTTGGTGAAAGGGATCTTCATTTCGCGATGCGCTCGACTTCCACGGCGGTCCCGTAGGACAGCACTTCGGTGACGCCGTTCATGATCTCCGTGGCATCGTAGCGCGCACCGATGACGGCGTTGGCGCCCAGCGCCTCGGCGTGCTGCAGCATCAGATCGAAGGCGTCGTTGCGCGTCTGCTCGCAGAGTTTGCTGAACAGCGAAATGTTGCCGCCCACGATGGTCTGCAGGCCGGCGCCGATCGTGCCCACGATGGAGCGCGAGCGCACTACGATTCCCCGGACGACGCCGATGTTGCGCTTCACCCGGTAACCAGGCAGTTCTAATGCGGTGGTAACGAATTCATGCGGTACCATGTGTTCTCCTTGGTGGGGCAGGCGGACCCACAGGGTTCCCCGCCTGCCAGCCCGCTTGCGGGCGTTCTGCTTACGCCTTCCTCCGCGTTCTCCGCTTCCTCCGTTCGCCGTCCGGAGAACGCGTGATTCCTGCTGCTTCCGTCCAACTTGTTCTTGCTCTTCTCCGCGTCTTTCTCCGCGTCTCCGCGTCTCCGCGTCAAATCGACCACTGCCGTCTCACAAAATCCTCACCCTACCTATCGCCGATAAATCTCGATCACCGGCGCGTCTTTCACCATGATGCTCTTTTCCAAAGAATATACAATCCCGAGCCGCGCCGCGCGATTGACGGCGGTTTGCGCCGCGGCGCCCCCCATGGTAACTACCCACGGCTCGTGCAGAAAAAGCTCGGGACGGCTCACGGCGGCATCAAAAGGCAGCCCGTTATCGGGGGTGAACGTTTCCCTCAGCGGGATGGCGAGGGTGCGATACACACCGGTGAGATCGCCGAATCCGGTGAGGATGCCGGAACCGCGGACGTAGCGCGGGCGCAGGTAATCGGCGGTCTGGCGGGTCCATTCGCGGCGCGCCACCGAATTGACACGCGATTCTTCCCAGGTGACCCAGTTCCCAGGTGAGGGATGCGCCATCCACGGAACCACAGCGGCCAGAATGGCCAGTAGCGCTAGCGCCCCGCGCAGCGGCCGCGGCGCCACGCTGACCAGCCCAGCGCCGGCCAGCGCCAACAGCGGCAGTACGGCCAGTCCGTAGCGGCTGTTGTAATGGGAAAACGGCGGCAGCACCGGAATGAAGATCGGCGTGCCCGAGGAGTGCACGCTCCAGACGTAAAAGACGCCCGGCAGGGCGAGCAGCAGCAGCGGCCAGAACTTGCGGCGGAACATCGCGGCCACCGCGCCGGCCAGCGCAACCAGCGGCAGGCACGGGCCCGCGCAGAGTTGCACGGCGGTGCGGTAATAGAGGAAGGCCTCGCGCCAATCGTTCTTACCCGGGTAAGACGCGTTGCCTTGGATGGCGCGCGCCGAGTAGGGGCCGCGATAGAAGGCCAGCGGGTCCATGGTGAGCCACCAATTGTGGCCCAGCCAGAAGAGCGGCCCGAGCGCCGCGAGAAAAGTGAACAGCATGGCGACGCCCACCCGGTTGCGCCGCGCGGCAATCGCAAAATAGATGGCGGCGAAGGGCAGCAGGAACCAGCCCTCGTAGCGCGTCAGCGTGGCCGCGCAAGCCGCCATCCCCGCGCCGGCCACCGCGCCCCATCC
>JADGNT010000285.1 GCA_017883345.1 Candidatus Solibacter sp.
CATGATCAGGGAACTCAAGAAGCTCGGCTATCGCGTAGAAGGCGGACCACTTCCTGCGGTCACTCGGGCATGAATGGGTGGGGTTTTTCGAACCTGTCCTCGGTTTGCCCATGCGGACTATTTCTTCCGCTCTGGCGCGCCGGGCGCCGGGACCGCCGCCGAACGCTGCTTCATCCTGGCCCCGGCCTCAATCGCGGATAATCTCAGGTAACCCGCGGCGGCACGCAGGCGCACGGCCTCATTGTCGTCCTCTAACAGCGGTTCCAGTTCTTTCTTCAAAGCAGGGTCGTTTCGCAGACTGATGGAATGCACCGCGGCGGCCCGAACCGACGAATTCTTGTCGGAGAGCGCATCCCTGAGCGCCTCGACGGTTGCGGGATCCCTGTCGGCGCCCAGCAGTAACGCCGCCGATGCGCGTCCCGGGACTCCGGAACTCGCCAGGATCCCCTGCATGGAAGCCACACCTTCGCCCAGTCCAGGCAGCGGAACGAACCCAACACCCCGCTGCACGGCAAACAGGAACGTGGTCCGCGGCGTGTGCATCATGCGCAGGGCCTCGCGTTTCTGTTTGGAGAAGAAATTGGATGAGCTCTTGCTTTCCCCTTCGAGAACCGCCAGCAGCGCGGCCCTGCCAGCGGGGTCATGGCGGGCCCACAGTGCTTTGGCGGCGGCGAAACTCACTTCAGGCACGGCGTCCTCCAGGGCCTTGTGTAGCGCCGCCGTGGCTCGCTCACTCTGCACGTCCGCCAGGCTGGCCACCACGGCTTGCCGCACCTCGACATCTTTGTCCTGCAACATCTGCTCCAACTGGTCAAACAACGGCCCGCGCCCGGACGCCAGACTCAACGCGGCCACCGCCTGTTTCCGCGTCTCCGGATTCCTGGCATGCAGCGCACGCTGCAATATTCCACTGCACTGCGCGTCGGTTGCCGCCAAACCGCGAGTCGCCAAAGCCGTTGCCAGCGACACAATTAGAATCCATCGCATTTTGTTCTCCGCCCCACTGACCGATCCACCGCGACCGTAAGCCCGCGAGATCACCCGGCGAAGGCCGCCCTCGGGCGGCGTGTCTAACGCACTCAATCGTTTAGTGGAGGCGGATGACAGCCTTGACTTGGTAGCTATTATCGATTAGGCCGATATGACCTCCGATTGCCACATAGCGATGGTTGCTTGGGGGCGGCGGCAATTGGCGCACCAAATCGCGGGGCGCGGGATGCGCCTGCCTGCGCATATCCTTATCGAGAACGACGCCCTCATGCAGCCGGGACTCCTGATCGGCTGACAGCCGGTCTTGGCTTCGAAACCCCGCGGGCGGATTTTTTTGGTGCTGGCTGTTCCAGTCGCGTGCCACCTGTTGGGCGTGGTCGTCGAACTGGGTATTGCCTGGGCGGTTTTGCCCGCCTTGCTGTCTACTGTCTTGTGCCATCGCCACGCTTCCCGACATCGCGAGGATCGCACCCGTTGCCACAATGGTTAACCAATATGTTTTCATGAGTATCTCCTACCGTAACGGCGATTTCCGCCTTTATCCTTATTCTCTCCGCACTGTTGCCGGAGTTGAACGTTGGAATCCAATCCAGCCACCATAATATGCAACTGCTGGGTGTTGTGTCTGTGCGAAACTGCTCACCCATTGGCTCCCAAACACCGCTTCTCCACACGGCTGCGGCGCGGTCGGGGGGGGGCGGGCACGCTGTCCGCGCCAGTCCGCGCCAGGCGCGGTCACTGCTGTCACAGCAGTGATATGATAAGGGCCAACAGGTGTCCTATGAAAATCGGGCTGGGTTTCCTCGTGTCGGCATGTATCTCGGTTTTTTCCGTATTGGCAGCTCCCGCGGCCGATGAAGAGAATCTGAAAATCTCACTCAATGTTCCGCCAGGAGCGCCGCTGCGCATGTATTTGACCAGGCGCCTACCCAAACGGCTTGGCGCGCCGGTGGAGGCAAAAGTATTGGAACCGGTCTTTGCGTTCGACCGGGAGGTGGTGCCTGCCGGTACGGTCGCACAAGGCGCCGTAAGCCGGGTGCAGCCTGTCGCCAGGTGGCAGCGGGTGAGGGCGATCCTCAACGGCGATTTCACTCCTCTTCGCAACGCCGATCTGGAGTTCACCTCGCTGACGCTACCCGACGGGCGTACGCTTACCATGCATACCGTGCAGACCCCTTCGTTGAATTCCATCTACATCGAACCTTCGAAAAACAAGAAGAACCAAAAGGCTCGGCCTCAAAACCAAAACGGCGGAATTCTCGGAACGGCGAAACAGACGGCGAAGGACCGGATCAACGGGGCGATCAATGCGCGCACCAGGGGCATCGCCGATATCGTTCGCGCCCCCAATAAGAAGGAAAAGCTGATTGATTTCCTCTGGTCGAAGCTCCCGTACCATCCGCAGTACTTCCGGCGGGGGACCCGGTTCGACGCGCCGCTTCGGGACCCGCTGCAATTTGGCTTCGCCACTATCCGGCCGGGCGATCTTGCGGAATCGGGGTCGCAGCCACGCCCGGATAGCGTGGCTCGCGTGCGGCTGCTCACTGCCTTGGATTCCGCTTCGGCGAAGCAGGGCGAGACGGTCCAGGCCGTGGTGACGGCGCCTCTGTTTTCCCCGGAGCACAAACTGGTGCTTCCCGAGGGCACCCAACTGACCGGCACTGTGGTCCTGGCAAAGAAAGCACGATCCTTTCATCGGGCCGGCCAGCTTCGGTTCAACTTCCAGAAGGTGGATTTGCCCCAGGAGATCGCGAATCTGAGGCCCGCGGCGCCCATGAAAACGCAAGCCTCGGTAGCCGCAGCCGAGGGAAACGGTACGGCTCCCATCAAGGTAGACGCGGAAGGTGGTGTCCAGGCGAAGGAATCGAAAACACGCTTTATCGCACCCGTGATTTCGCTCATGCTTGCCAGCCGGGCTGGGGATAACGATGCCGGGCATCACCACGACGCGGGTGCTTCGGGAGAATCCAATGTCTCCGGCCGGACGCTGGGCGGCGGCTTGGGCTTTGGCATGCTGGGATCGGCGCTGTCGCAATCTTCCCGGTACGTCGGCATGGCGTTCGGTTATTACGGCTTGGCGTGGTCGGTGTATTCGAGTGTATTCGCGCGCGGCGGCGAGGTGCAATTCGATAAGAACGCCATGATGGATATCAAGTTCGGCGCGCGGGCGCCGCGGGAAGGGTCGAAGTTGCGGGATGCGGCGGCAGCCGATCAGTGATGCAGGCCCGGCGGTACACAGGATTTGACAGGAGAGCGAGTATGCCAATTAGGAAAGGCCTATGGATTGCGTCATTTGCTGCTGCATTGTCGCTGGCTGGAGCGACCAGCTATAAGGTGGTGGCGCGTTACCCGGTTCCGGGCGACGGCGGCTTTGATTACGTGACGTTGGATAGCGCGGCACGCCGCGTCTACCTCTCTCACGGGACGCAGGTGGACGTCGTGGACGCCGACAGCGGAAAGGTGGTAGGGACGATTGCCGATACTCCAGGTGTGCACGGCGCTGCGATTGCATCGGAATTCAAACACGGATTTACCAGCAACGGGCGAGAGGACAAGGTTTCGATGTTCGACCCCGCCACGCTGCACGTCATCAAGAAAATCGATGTCGGCAAGGGACCGGATGGCATCTACTATAATGCCGCTACCAAACGGGTGTTCACCAACAATCACGGCTCGCACGATATCACGGCCATCGATGCCAAGACCGGGGAGGTTGTGGGGACCGTGAAGGTGGAAGGCGATGGCGAGGAGGCAGTGACCGGCGCCGATGGCCTGATTTACGTGAACAGCGAGAATACCAATGAAGTTGTCGTGTTCGATCCGAAGTCGCTGGACGTCAAGAAGCGATTTCCGATCGGCGTTGCGAAGACCCCGACCGGTCTCGCTTACGACGCAAAGACTAACCGGCTATTCATTGGCTGCCGCAACGAACCGAAGATGGTTGTAATGGATGCGGCCACGGGCAAGGTAATCAATAGTTATCCCATCGGGGCGGGCGTCGATTATGCTGCGTTCGATCCCCAGGCTAAGCTGGTTTTCTTTTCGTGCGGAGACGGAACCTTGACCATCTACCACGCAAAGTCGGCGGACGAATACGAGGACGCCGGAGCCGTCAAAACACAGCCGAGCGCCAAGACGATGGCGTTCGATTCCAAGACTAAGAAGATCTTTCTTTCGGCTGCCGAATATGTGGAGACCCCCGCGACCGATCCCTCAAAGCGGCCTCAACGGACCGTTAAGCCGGGATCGTTTGTGGTGTTGGTGGTTGGCAAATGATCGCGAGCCGATACACCCGCTCGCTCTGCCGCCGGAGCAGTTCCGATCAAGCCTGAGGACTTGGGGGACTGCCAAGCTAGTAATCCACTTTCCGCGTACGCCGTGATCCGGGCGGGACCAGGCTGGTCGACCTCTCGGATTGGAATGGCTTCCTGAGAATCGCACTCGGCAAACCTGCTACTGTGAAACCGGAGAAGAAACATGGAGCCTTTCCGGTTTCACGTGTTTGTCTGCGACCAGCAGAAGCCCGAAGGCGCGCCGTGCTGCGCGGCGCGGGGCTCGGGCCAGGTTCTGGAGGCGCTGCGGCGCGAAGTCAACGCGCGCGGTTTGGAAGACGAAGTCCAGGTGACGGCGTGCGGCTCGCTGGGCTTGTGCGAGCACGGGCCGAACCTGGTGGTTTATCCCGAGGGCGTCTGGTACTCGGGCGTGACCCCGGCGGACGTGCCGGAGATCGTCCGCTCGCATTTTGAGGAGGACACGCCCGTCGAGCGTCTGGCGCGCACCGATCCCGCGGCTGTGCGCGCGGAGATCCTGCACAACCGCGAGAAGATGTTCGCGGCGCGCCGCGCCCGGGAAGCCGCCGGGGTCCTCCCCGACGACCTGAACGAGCGCATCCGGGCGTTTCAGGAGAGCCGCGTCGTCCTCACCGCGCTGGAGCTCGACCTGTTCACGGCCGTGGGGGACGGCGCTGGCGCGGCGGAAGTGGCCGCCAGCGTCCACACCGACCCGCGCTCTACCGAGATGCTCCTCAACGCGCTGGCATCCCTGCGCCTGATCGTCAAGCACGAAGGCGTCTTTCACAACTCGCCGGCGGCCGCGCGCTACTTCACTGCCGGGTCGCGCGACAACGCCCGGCCGGCCTTGCTGCACACCGCACACCTATGGCAGCGCTGGTCGACGCTCACCGATAGCGTGCGCGCCGGCACCGCCGTCGCCCACGACGAAATCGCCGGCCGCGGCCCGGACTGGACCGAGGCCTTTATCGCCGCCATGCACCGCAACGCCTCGGAACGCGCGCCGCTGGTGGTGCGCGCGGTGGGCACGGAGAACGTCCGCCGCATGCTGGACGTGGGCGGTGGATCGGGCGCCTATTCGATCGCTTTCGCCCAGGCCAACCCGGCGTTGCGGGCCGACATCCTGGACCTGGCCACCGTCGAGCCCATCGCGCGGCGCCACATCCAGGACGCCGGGGTGGCGGACCGCGTCGACGTCCGCGCCGGCGATCTGCGCTCCGGCCGGCTGGGCGAAGGATACGACCTGGTGTTCGTCTCCGCCATCTGTCACATGCTCGACCCCGCGGAGAATCTCGACCTGCTGCGCCGCTGCCACGAGGCGCTGGCGCCCGGCGGCCGCGTCGTCATTCAGGACTTCATCCTGGAGGCGGACAAGACGGCTCCCCGCTTCGCCGCGCTGTTTGCGCTCAACATGCTGGTGGGCACGCGCGGCGGCGCCAGTTACAGCGAGCCGGAGTATGCCGGCTGGCTCGGCGAGGCGGGTTTCCGGGAGATCCGCCACGCGCGCCTGCCGGGAATCACCGGGCTCATGATTGGGTCGCGGACGTAATCGATCGGGCCGGGTGACGGGGATTGCGCCCCGGAACCTGTGCCTCGTTTTCCCGGACACCCAGCCTTTGGCTGCGGACGGTTCCCCTCACACTTCCCAAGGGTTGACGATAGTAACGCCGGTTGCGGCGAAATCCTTCACGTTTCTGGGAGTCGGGTTGCGGCCTGATGAACTCGGAGACGACATTCGTATCGACCAGAAACCCGCTCACAGGTCGAGGGGCCGGGGATAGTCTTCTTGTCTCTCCAGCCTCAACCCCGAGCCGGGCAGCGGGGACTCCAGAAGGAACTGGGCCAGATTCTTCTTGGGTTTGCGCGGCGCAACCGGTTCACCGGGCGGTGAAGATTTCAGCGCCTGCATGAGGACATCCTCGATGTCCTCGGACGCTCCGCTGGTCAGCCGCTCCCGGATGAGGGCTTCGAGTTCCGGTCTGTGAATTTCAATCGTCATGGCGGACCGCTCTCCCTTTCACTGTACCTCCACCCTACGCGAAATGCGTCGTCAGCGACCGCAGCCTTAACGGACCTCAGGGTGGCCTTTCTTGGCGAACTTGGCGTCTTTGCGAGAAACTGTTTTTTCGCCAACTGAGCACCCCACACACTCGCCCTACACGTTTGGAGGGTGGCGTGCGTCTAAGCTGATGTGAGGGTTTTTCGGCTCCTGATAGGGTTACTCGCGGTGTCGGCTTTCGCCGGGGACGCGGCGCTGGATGCGCTGCTCAAGCGCGTGGAGACCCGCTACAACCAGGCGAAAACGCTCCAAGTCCTTTTCCATGAGGACTATACGCCGCCCGGCCGGGCCAAGCGGACAGAAAGCGGCACGCTGGTCCTGCGCAAACCGGGGAAAA
>JADGNT010000286.1 GCA_017883345.1 Candidatus Solibacter sp.
GTCCGTCCAGCAGATCGTCGGCGACGCGAAGGTGTCCAAGCCGGCGTTGTATTATCATTTCCGGGACAAGGCGGACCTGTTCCAGGCGCTGGTCAGCGAAGCGCACGATGAACGGCTGCAAGTCGTGCAGCAGGCGGCGGCGCGCGGGCGCGGGGCGCGCGGCCAGTTGGTGGAAATCCTCGCGGCGTTGTTCGATTATTTTCACAAAAACCGGGACCTGACGCGCATCGCGTTCGCCACCGCGTTCGCCGCTCCCGGCGAGGTGCCGCCGGAACTGAACTATCTGGACCGCTGCCAGCGCAATCTCAAATTCATGCGTTCGCTCATCAAACGCGCGCAGGCAGACGGCGAACTGGACAGCCGGTTTAACTGCCGGGACCTGGCGTATGGTTTTTACGGGCAGGCGCACCTTTACATCGCGGCGCATTTGTTGATGCCGGATTTTCGCCTGAACCGCCGCGCGGCGGAGCGCATCGTGGACTTGTTCCTGACCGGCGCGGGCGCGAAGAAACGGCGGGCTTGAAACATTTTTACCGGGAATGATTACCATCGCAAAACCATGAAACGTAAAATTTTGACAGCGCGGCCTTGGATCATCCGCAGCTTTTAGCCAACAACCATATGAAAAACCTATCTATTCTATGCTTCTTGATCGCGGCGAGTGGGGTGTCCTGCTCCCGCACGCAAGCTCCGCCCTCCCAATTGCCGGAAGTGACGACGGTGACAGTTGCCCGTCAGCCGATTCTGCTGACCACCGAGCTGCCCGGCCGCACGTCTCCCTACCTCATCGCGGAGATCCGGCCCCAGGTCAACGGCCTCATTCAGAAACGCCTGTTCACGGAAGGTTCCGATGTCCAGGCCGGCCAGGAGCTTTATCAGATTGATCCCGCCCCGTTTCAAGCCGCGCTGGACAATACCAAGGCTATTCTGCCGGCTCTCCGGTCGAGGGCTGACCGCTTCAAAGAAGCACTGGTTGACAAAGCGGTCAGCCAGCAGGACTTCGATGATGCGGATGCCGCTCTGAAACAGGCCGAAGCAGCACTGGAGACGGCCCGCATCAATCTTAATTACACCCATATTGTCTCGCCGATTTCCGGACGCATCGGCAAATCCACCGTGACGGATGGCGCCATTGTGACGGCGTATCAGCCGCTGGCCCTGGCCACGATTCAGCAACTGGATCCCATTTATGTGGACGTGCCCCAATCCACCACCGAACTGCTGCGATTGCAGCGCCGCCTGGAGGATGGGCGGCTCACCGGCGGCGGGACGAATGCGAACGAGGTGCAACTCATCCTGGCGGATGGCACGAAGTATCCATCGGCAGGCACACTGCAATTCCGCGACGTCTCGGTGGATCCGACCACCGCATCCGTGATTCTGCGGGCGGTCTTTCCCAACCCGAATGGAGTTCTCCTGCCGGGCATGTTCGTCCGGGCGGTGGTGAAAGAAGGCGTCAACGACCAGGCCATCCTGATACCGCAGCAGGCGGTCTCACGCGATCCCAAGGGCAATCCCATGGCCTTGATCGTGGACGCCTCCGGCAAGGTCAAGCAACAGATGCTCAGTCTTGACCGAGCCATCGGTGACCAATGGCTTGTCTCCGAAGGACTTGCGCCCGGCGACCAGGTGATTGCGGAGGGCATGCAAAAAGTGCGGCCCGGCGCCGTGGTGAAAGCCGTGCCCTTTGATGAGGGTCGGAAACAGCCGGGGAACGCGGCCACGCCGGCCTCAACTTCGAAATAACGGAGACACGCCATGTTATCGAGATTCTTCCTGAAGCGCCCGGTCTTCGCCTGGGTCATCGCCATCATCCTGATGGTGGCGGGCCTCCTGGCGATTCACTTCCTGCCGATTTCGCAGTATCCACCCATCGCGCCGCCGTCCATTGCCATCCAAGCCTTCTATCCGGGGGCGTCGGCGGAGACGGTTGAAAACAGCGTGACGCAGATCATCGAGCAGAAGATGACCGGGTTCGACAAGATGTTGTACCTGTCGGCGACCAGTGATTCGTCCGGTTCTTCCCGCGTTGAGCTGACGTTCGCGCCGGGGACCGATCCGGACCTGGCCTGGGCCCAGGTGCAGAACAAGCTCCAACTCGCCATGGCGAACCTGCCGCAGGTGGTGCAGATCTCCGGCGTCAAGGTGAGCAAGAGCACCCGGAACTACCTCTTGATCGTGGGCCTCATTTCCGAGGACGGAAGCATGGATGGAGATGATTTGCGGGACTATGCCCAATCCAGTATTGAAAAAGTGCTTTCACGCGTTCCAGGGGTGGGTGAGGTGGAGATCTTTGGCGGCCAGTATGCCATGCGCGTCTGGTTCAATCCCGACAAACTGACCGAGTTCCAAATGACGATTCAAGATGTCATCACCGCGTTGCGGGCATACAACGTGGAAGTGTCCGCTGGGCAGTTTGGCGGTGTGCCAGCCATTGAAGGCCAGCGCCTGAATGCTGCCATCATTGTTCAAAGCCTGCTGAAGACCCCCGATGAGTTTGCTGCCATTCCGCTTCGCACCAACCCGGATGGTTCCGTCGTGCGGGTCAAGGACGTGGGACGGACTGAGCTCGGGACCGATACCTACGATATCGTGGCTTATCATAACGGCCGGGCCGCTTCCGCTTTGGCGATCCGGCAGGCGGCCGGCGCAAACGCCTTGGAAACGGCGGACAACGTCAGAGCCAAGCTGAAGGAGATGAGCCAATTCTTCCCCCCGGGCCTGAAAGTCGTTTATCCCTATGACACCACGCCTTTCGTCAAGGTGGCCATCGAAGAAGTCGTCAAGACGCTTTTCGAGGCAATCCTGCTGGTGTTTCTGGTGATGTATCTGTTCATGGGCAACATGCGGGCCACGCTGATCCCAACCATTGCCGTGCCCGTGGTGATTTTGGGAACGTTCGCGATTCTGGGTCTCTTCGGGTTTTCCATCAACATGCTCACCATGTTCGCCATGGTGCTCGCCATCGGCCTGCTGGTGGACGACGCCATCGTGGTGGTGGAGAACGTGGAACGTATCATGAGCGAGGAAGGACTTTCGCCCCTGGAGGCCACCCGCAAGTCCATGGACCAGATCACCAGTGCGTTGATCGGCATCGGGCTGGTGCTCTCGGCGGTGTTCGGCCCGATGGCGTTTTTCGCCGGCTCCACGGGCGTCATCTACCGCCAGTTTTCCGTGACCATCATCGCCGCCATGCTGCTCTCGGTGGTGGTGGCCTTGGTGCTGACACCGGTGCTGTGCGCCTCGCTGCTCAAACCCGTGGCCAAAGGGCATGAACCGGCCGAATCGGCTGTCTGGTTCCTGCGGCCATTTTTCCGATGGTTTGATCGCCTTTTCTTCCGCTCCAGAGATCGCTATTTGCAACTGGTGGGCCACTCCCTCTCCAAAAAAATCCGTTACGTGGTTATCTTCCTTCTGGTCGTGGCGGCGATGGGATTCTTCTTTAAGCGGATGCCCACCGCCTATCTCCCGGATGAAGACCAGGGAATCCTGATGGTGCAGGCCATGCTTCCGGCGAACTCGACCCTGGAGCAGACCAAAAAGGTCATGGATGGGGTTAAAGACTATTTTCTGAACCAGGAAAAAGACGCGGTGGAATCCTGTATGACGGTTTCCGGTATGAACTTCGCCGGTCGGGGACAGAATGCCGGCCTGTCCTTCGTCAAGCTCAAGGATTGGAAACTCCGCGACCGCGCGGACCTGAAGGTCACCGCTGTGGCGGGAAGAGCCATGGGGGCCTTTTCCCGGATCCGCAACGCGATGGTGTTTGCCTTTCCGCCGCCGGCGGTCGTTGAACTGGGGATGGCCAAGGGGTTTGATTTTCAGTTGCTGGATCGCGGCGGGTTGGGCCACGATCAATTGATGGCCGCCCGCAACCAGCTTCTCGGCATGGCGGCACAGAATGCGGCGTCGTCAAACGCCGTGTTAACCAAGGTCCGGCCCAACGGTCTGGAAGACACGCCCGAATACCGGGTGGATGTGGACTGGGAAAAAGCCGGCGCCTTGGGCGTGCCCATCACCTCGATCCACGATACGATCTCAGCGGCCTTTGGCAGCGCGTATGTGAACGACTTCATTCAAGGCGGACGGGTGAAACGGGTGTATGCCCAGGCCGACGCTCCCTATCGCATGTTACCCCAGGATCTGGAACGACTTTATGTGCGCAACAACGCGGGTAAAATGGTCCCCTTTTCTTCCTTTGCGTCCGGCCACTGGACCAGCGGCTCTCCGAAGCTGGAACGCTTCAATGGCTTCCCGTCCCTGAACATCCAGGGTGAGGCCGCGCCGGGAAGGAGTTCCGGCGAGGCGATGGCGGCCATGGAAGGATTCGTGAAGAAGCTGCCCCAGGGGATCGGCTTTGACTGGAACGGGCTTTCCTACCAGGAGCGGCAGGCGGGCAACCAGACGGCTCCGCTTTATGCCTTTTCAATTCTGGTAATCTTCCTGTGTCTGGCGGCCCTGTATGAAAGCTGGCCCATCCCCATCTCGATCCTGCTGGCCCTGCCCCTGGGGGTCATCGGCGGCATCCTCGGCTCGACTTTCAGGGGCTTGCCCAATGACGTCTATTTCCAGATTGGGCTGTTGACGACCCTCGGTCTGACCACCAAGAACGCCATCCTGATCGTCCAGTTCGCCAAGACCCGGGTGGAAGAAGGCATGGGCCTGCTCGAAGCGACTCTGGAAGGAGCCAAACTGAGGCTGCGTCCCATCATCATGACCTCGCTGGCCTTCGGCTTCGGCGTCATGCCGCTGGCGTTTGCGAGCGGGGCGGGCGCCGGCGCGCAAAAGGCCATCGGCACCGCGGTGCTGGGCGGCGTGGTGACCTCCACCTTTCTGGTGACCCTGTTTGCACCGCTCTTCTTTGTGGTAATCGAGAAGACCTTTGGCAAACGCAGCAAGCAACCAGCGGCCAAGAGCACTGAGAAGACCCCATCTGGAAATCATTAAAATGAACAAGACCGTTTTTCTTCTATTGCTTGGAATTGTCATCGTCCCGGCCGGTTGCACAATGGCCCCGAAATACACCCGGTCGAAAGCCCCGGTCCCGGCCGAATGGCCGAACGGCGCCGCCTACGCCTCTCAACTCTCAACCAACAACTATCAACTCCCGGAATGGCAGGAATTCTTCTCCGACGAGAAGCTTCAACAAGTCATCGGGACGGCCTTGACGAACAACCGTGACCTGCGGATTGCCGCCTTGAATGTGGAACGCTCCCGGGCGATGTACCACATTCAACGAGCCCAACTGTTCCCCACGATCAATGCCTACGGCAGCGGGATCAAAGAGCGCGTGCCCGCCGATCTTTCGTCTTCTGGAAGCCGGCAGATCGTCGAACGCTACGATGCCAATCTCGGCGTCGCATCCTGGGAAATCGACTTCTTCGGCCGCATTCGCAGCTTTAAGGATCGGGCCTTGGAGGAATATCTGGCCACGGAGCAGGCTCGCCGCAGCGCACAGATACTGCTGGTATCCTCGGTTGCCAACGCCTATCTGACCCTGGCCGCGGATCGGGAGAATCTGACCCTGGCGGAAAACACGCTGGCGTCCCAGCAGGATGCCTACAATTTGATCAAGCGCCGCCATGATCTTGACCTCGTGTCCGACCTGGACCTTTATCGCGTGCAAACGCAAGTGGACGCCGCCCGCCGGGACGTCGCCCTCTACACGCAACAAGTGGCGCAAGGTGAAAATGCCTTGAACCTTTTGACTGGCTCTCCGGTGCCGGGCGAACTTTTGCCAACGGAGCTGGGCCGTATCAGCCCGCCCAAAGAGATTGCTACCGGCCTGTCCTCCGAGGTGCTGCTGCGCCGGCCTGATGTTCTTCAAGCCGAGGATCTGCTCAAGGCGGCCAATGCCGACATCGGCGCCGCCCGGGCGGCATTTTTCCCGCGCATTTCCCTGACGGCTGCCATTGGCACCTCCAGCAGCGAGCTTTCCGGACTCTTCAAGGCCGGCTCGGGTGCCTGGAGCTATGCGCCGGAAATTGTGATGCCAATTTTCGATGCCCGCACGTGGTCGGCGAATAGGGCCGCCAAAGTGCAACGGGAAATCGCCGTGACCCAATACGAGAAGGCGATTCAGAGCGCCTTCAGGGAGGTGGCCGACGCCCTGGCCGTGCGCGGCACGGTGGACCAGCAGGTGGCGGCGCAACAATCCCTGGTCAATGCTCTCGCAGAAACCTACCGCCTTTCCAACTCCCGTTATGACAAGGGAATTGACAACTACCTCAGCGTTCTTGATGCGCAACGGTCCCTCTTCGCAGCGCAGCAGGGTCTTGTTTTCCTCCGCTTGGCGAAGCTCGCCAACGATGTGCAGCTTTACGCCGTGTTGGGTGGCGGCTGGCAAACCGGGCCATCACCCGCTCCCGCCGCCAGGTCCGGTTCTCCACAAAAGTAACGCCGCAACTGATTTCCGAAAACTCATTCTCCCATGAATGTAAATCCGTCAACTGCCAGTCCGCCGTATGCCGCTCCCAAGAGCAACGGCACAAAATTGGCCAAACTGAATTCGCCGTGGTTCATCTGGCCCGCCACCATCGCGCTCGCCGTGCTGCTGTTTTTCGGCCTGGGCTATTTCTTTGACGTGCTGACGCACGAATCCACCGACGACGCGTTCATCGCCGCGCACGTGGTTTCCAT
>JADGNT010000287.1 GCA_017883345.1 Candidatus Solibacter sp.
ATTGGGTGGACGCGGAAGTAGTGGTGGACCGGAATCTGGTCACCAGCCGCAAGCCCGAGGATCTGCCGGCCTTTTGCCGGGCGGCGATCAAGGTATTGGTCGGTACGAAGGCGTAGCGGGAGGACGTTCTTAATTAGTCCACGTGCCGCTTGGTGTGACCGTTACCGCCACCGCGCAGGCTGTCAATCAGAGCATGCAGGCTCGCATCGGTACGCTTCTGAGCGGCTGCAAGGGACCGGATGTCTTTTCGGCTCTGCACCACAAGGAGCATACCCTCCTGTACCAGCTCGCGGATGGACGCGATCTGCCGGTCGTGCCTGTCCGGTCGTTCTGCAACCGTCATACCCACACATTACCATGCCCGAAACCGAGACCCTCGGCCGCATCGCCGCTAGCTCAGCTAGTCCAGGCGCCGCTTGGTGTGACCGTTGCCACCGCCGCGCATGCTGTCAATGAAAGCCCGCAGGCTCGAATCGGTGCGCTTCTGCGCGGCCGCCAGTTCCCGCAGATCCCTGCGGGTTTCCAGAGCCAGACGCCTAGTCTCCAGGACCATCTTGATGCCCTCTTTCACCAGATCGCGGATGGAAGCGATCTGCTTGTCGTGCTTGTCCAGACGATCCGTAACCGTCACACCAACACATTACCATGCCCAAGCCGAGACCACGGCTCTTGGCTATGCGCCCTTGGGGTAGCAGCCGAGGATACGAAGGAAGTCGGCGATCTCGCGGAGGTGATTGAGGGCGTTGACGGCGACGGGGGAATCGGCGCGTCCCAGGAAGTCCAGATAGAAGAGGTACTCCCAGGGCTTGCCGCGCAGCGGGCGGGATTCGATCTTCATCAGGTTGAGATCGCGCAAGGCGAAGGCGCTGAGGGCGCGGAAGAGGGCGCCGGGGATATTGCGGGTGCTGAATACCAGCGATGTTTTCCACTGCGTGTTGGCGGCGGCGCGGAGGGGATGGCGGCGCGCATAATCGGGAGTGCGCAAGAGAAAAAAGCGGGTAAAGTTCTGGCGGTCGCTTTCGATGGAGCGGCGCAGGATGTGGGCGCCGTAGATTTCGGCGGCCACCACACTAGCAATCGCGGCGGCGTCGGTCAGCCCCTCTTCGGTAATCGTCTTTACGCTACCGGCCGTGTCATAGAAGGGAATCTTCTCGAATTGCGGGTTGTTGGCAAAGAAATCCAGACATTGATTTAGGGCCACGGGATGGGAGAAGACGCGTTTGATTTGGGAGAACTTCACGCCTTTTGGGGCGATCAGGTTGTGCACGATGCGCACGCTGGTTTCGGCCACAATGGGCAATTCGAAGTTCACCAGATGGTCATAATTCTCGTGGACGCTGCCGGCGAGGGTGTTCTCGATGGGCACGACGGCGCCGGCGGCGGTGCCATCCTTGACGCAGCGGAAGATGTCTTCAAAACGCGTACAGGGGAGCACTTCGGCGTCGGGGCCGCAGAGTTGGCGGGTGGCCTCCTGGCTGAAGGCGCCGCGCTCGCCCTGGAACGCGATGACTGGGCGGCGGGGGTTCAACGTGCCACCCCATCCCAGCGGCGGACGCGTGGATCGGGCAGGCCGAGGAGGTCGAGGACGCGGTCGACGCTGGTGTCGACCAGGTCATCGACAGTTTGCGGGTGGTGATAGAAGCCGGGAATCGGCGGGGCAATGATCGCGCCCATTTCGGCCAATGCCGTCATACTTCTCAGGTGGCCGAGGTGAAACGGGCTTTCGCGAACCATCAGGATCAATTTGCGCCTCTCTTTGAGGATCACGTCGGCGGCACGGATCATCAGGTTGGAACTGATGCCGCCGGCGATGGCAGACATGGTGTGGATGGAGCAGGGGGCGATGACCATGGCGTCGGTGGGGTAGGATCCGCTGGCCAGGCGGCAGGAAATATCCTCCATTGGATAAGAAAAATCCGAGAGGACCTTCAGATCGGAAACGGTTTTGCCGGTTTCGAGGAAAAGCGTCTTTTCGCCCGAGCGGGTAAGGATAAGGTGGATTTCAACGCCGCCGTGGGCGCGCAGTCGTTGGAGGAGGCGCCAGCCGTAAACGGCGCCACTGGCGCCCGAGATTCCGACGATCACTTTAGTGGACATTTTGGTCGCTGTTCCGTTTGCAGAACAAATTTCACGATTTTTCTTGCCTCCGGCGGAGCCCGGAAGCTATAATTTGCACTCAGTATGCCGCGTCCATCGAACGCGCGAAGAGAACGCAGCAGGCATCAAGCGGGATCATATCATGGAGCGCCCCGGCGAAAAGCTCAAGCGGGTTCGTGAGCGGTTGAAACTCACCTACCGCGACGTGGAGAAGGCCAGCCAGCAGCTTGCCCGGCGGCGCGCCAACGACGAGTTTGCGATCGCGCTCAGCCGTCTGGCGGATATCGAAAACAAAGGTACGGTTCCCACCATTTTCCGGCTGTACTCGCTGTGCGCCATCTACCGGTTGCATTTGGAAGAGGTGTTGGGCTGGTACGGTGTCCCGATAGAACTGCTTCCGGCGGAGTCGCTGCTGACGCCTCTCAACGAAACTCACGCGGTGGAATTCCCTCCCGCCGCGCGGTTCACGGTGCCACAACCGGCCGACGCTGAAATCGATTTGAATTCCACGACATTTCTCAGTCATGTCATCCGGCGCTGGGGAAAAACGGGCCTCAGCTTGCTCAACGGCTGGGATCTGGGGCGGCACCGTTATGGCTTTATCGGCCTGGAGGACTGGTCGATGTACCCGGTGCTACATCCCGGTTCGCTCGTGTTGATCGACGAAGGCAAGCGGCGAATTGCCACCGATGGTTGGACGCAGGAGATGGACCGTCCGATTTATTTCCTGGAACACCGCGGCGGCTACCGGTGCGGCTGGTGCACGGCGTACGAAGACCGGATCCTGGTGCAGCCGCATCCGTCATCGCAGCAGAAGCCGGGTTGGTATGCTGTCGGGGAGATTGACGTGATTGGGCAGGTGACGGGGGTGGCTATGCTTCTGGAACAGAGTAAGCGCCGTCATGCTCGAAGCGGAGCAGTTCCAGCAGCGTCTCCAAATCCGTAAGGTAGAGCTGGCGTTCCACCTGGTGGGCAGTAGCCGGCGCGATGTCGCGGTAGGGAACCAGATCGAGCGGGGCCTGGGATGCCATCAAGTACTCATCGAGGTCGGCTTTCTGCTGGGCCAAGCTGAAGCCCAGCCAAACGGAGAAGATCTCGTGATGACTGTGGCAGAGCGTGCGGTCGGTGATTTCGCCGCCCACGATCTGGCTCAGCGGCGGGTGAGCATACCGGCCGGTGAGCGCATCGCGCAGGGATGACAGAAAGACCAGGCGGCCGAAATGGGTCGGAATTCGCGAGAGCGTTTTCCGCCACAATTCCGCAGCCGGTCCGCGAGTCGGTTCCGGTTTTGCGATGAAGTCCGCCAGACGGCCCTCCTAATCCCCATGGTTCCCGAACTGCGTCGCAGCAGCCTTAGCGCGCGGAACCAGGAGCCCGCGTCAATCGGCGGGCCCCGAAACTTGATTCTATATCACCTGAAGGGCGTGGGGATTCGCAAGGATTGAGCCCGTCAACTTTAGATCTTCGGTTTGGTTATTGTTCTATTTTCAGAAAATATTTGAGATAAACACCCTATGACGGTCCGGTGCCGTATACCCTAGTACCAACATTACTGCCTAATGACAGCAGGAAAAGGATAACAGAACATCATGAAAAAGCTTACGATTCTCGCCTTTATCGCGCTCTCGCTTTTCGCCGCGAAGCCGACGAATAAAAACTCGAACCCGATTCCGACTTGCAACCCTTGCCCTTGGGTTCGCTAGTATCGAAAGTCAACACTAACGAGCGCAGCACCGCGTGATAAGATCGAGGCTGAATACCTTCGATGAGTAGTGCTGCGCTTGTTTCGTGTTTGAAAGCAGTTTTGTTGCTGGGCTCCTTCCTAATGGCGCTCAAGCTGTACCGTACTGGTTTGTATCTCCGTTATCCCATCTTCTTTGCTTTCTTCATTTTCCGCATTCCAGATAGTATCTGGCCGCTGTTCTTGGAAGTCTCTTCTCCCCTCTACCAGAAAGTCTGGGTTCTGACCGAGCCGATTGAATTCGGGTTCTATGTACTGATGGTGTTGGAGCTCTACAAATTGGTGCTGGAGAAATACAAAGGGCTGTATAGCTTGGGCCGGTGGGCGCTGTACGTCAGCCTGGCGATTTCGGTCGGCATCTCCATCATTAGCTTGTTGCCTCGGATTAAACCTAGCCTGCCACAGCCATCTAAGATCATGTTCTACATGCTGGCGACGGAGCGGGGGATCCACACCGGGCTGGCCATCTTTATTATTTTGATTCTGTGCTTTTTGAGCTTTTTCCCGGTGAAGCTGAGCCGGAATAGTCGCGTGCACGCCCTGGTATTTTCCATCTTTTTTCTGAGCCATACTTTTGTGGCGCTGATGCGCAGCCTGTTCGGTCTGCGCCTGGCGGATGAGGTGAACACAGTCCTGATGGGCGTTACCGCAGCGAGCATAGTGGCCTGGCTGACCCTGCTGCGGGCGGCGGGAGAAGATTCGCGCCCCGCGCCGGTACTGTACGGGCAGGAGCACGAAAGCCGGCTTTTGGCCCACCTGGATTCGCTCAACGCCGCGCTGCTGCGGGTTTCGAGCCGCTAGAAACCGGCTTTCCGCGGCCCCCCCCGCAATTTCCAACCCGGTACTAGGTGATTTACCCCGGTGCAGTTTAGCACAAATACTTCAAATTAGTACCGCTGTTACCCGTGATCCGGTTGCGTTCCCGGGAAATAGCGGGTATTCTTTTGATTGAGCAATAGGAATTCTCTCATGATTTCAATAATTATGATCTCTACGGTCCTCCTGGCGGCGCTGATTCTGGCGACCGTCGCGGTGCTCCGGAGGCTGGGTTCGGCGGATCGCACCCTGCCCGTGACAGCGGAATGGATCGACGAACTCTCCACGGGCCGTTACCGCCCGATGATGCGGCTATTGGATTCCCGCGATATCGAGTTTCTGCGTTCGCAAGCCGGATTCACACCGAAAATGGAATCCAAACTGCGCGCGCAGCGCTGCCAGATCTTTCGCGGCTACCTGCGGTGCCTCGATATGGATTTCCGCCGGGTATGCACGGCGTTGAAACTGGTGTTGGTGCAATCCGAACAGGATCGCCCCGATCTTTCCGCGGTTCTGGTTCACCACCAGATCATGTTTGCTTCCGGCTTGCTGGCCGTGCATTTCCGCGTCTTCCTGTATCGCTGGGGTATTTGTACGGTCGATGCGAGCAGCCTGGTGCGGATCTTCGACGTGATGCGCATCGAACTGCGCAATCTGGTGCCCGCGGCGATGGCGGTTTGAGCCTAGAGCCGTTTGAGTAGTTCTTTCGCGTCCTTCAACCGCGGGAATTTCTTTTCCGCTTCGCGGAATTCCTTGGTGTGCACCCTGCGCCTTGCCCCGGTGTGATCCACGGGAAAGCGCAGGTGCAGCATTTCGTGGTACATCACATATTCCAAAGCCAGAGCCGGCACGGTCTTGCGGTCGAAGATGCGGCTGATGATGATGGCATTGTGGGAGGGATCGAAATGCCCCAGCATGCTGCGCGACGCGCCGCGGCTCCAGCCGAGTTGCGGGCGGCCGAGCAGACAATCGAAATACTGGGTATTGATGCGCTCGAAGATCTCCTCGAGATCGAAGTGCTCGCCTTTGGGGCCGGAGATGAACTTGCGGCCGCGGATCTGCTTGACCAGGTGCGCCTGGCGCCGGACGTCGCGGCGATTGAGGTAGAGGCGGTAGCGGTGGGCGTAGATGGGCGCAGTGGGCTTTCGGTAGAGCTTGCCGAGAAGGATATGGGCCAGGGCCTCCAGGACCGGCGCCGGCGCCCCGGCCAGCAGGTCTGAAATGCGAATTTCCAGCCGGCCGTCCTGCAAGCGGATGAAGCTGTCGGCGTTGGCGAAGCGGCAGAACTCGACGCGCATTTCGGGCGCGGCGGTGCGCGGTTTCAGCTCGCGAAAGACGCGCGCGTAGATTTCCGCCGGCGATTCAAAAAACAGGGAACTTTCGAGACCCTGAATGTCGAGCACCCCCATGCTCCACCAGAGTAGCGCGAAAGCCCATTCACCGCAGAGACGCCGAGGGCGCAGAGGAAGCGCAGAGAACGCATTTTGACGCGGAGGCCTGCGTTGGCGCTACTGCCCTGCCGAGCCCGGATTGAGCGCATAGCGCAGCGCCCGTTTGCGCTCTTCGGAGCCGGCGAACAGGTTGTCGGGGAACTTCCGGTAGGCCAGCATCTGGTTGTAGATGGCGCCTTCCCGGCTCACGTTGAGCGCCAGGCCCGCCATGTATTGCAGCCGCAGATTGCCATCGCGATTGATCTCCGCACCCGCCAGCCACGGGCGCAGATCGGGTTCCTGTCCGGCGTAGGTCGCCAGCAACTGCACCGCGCTGCCGAAGCCCACCTCACGCAGGCTGTCGGCCACGCGCATGCCCGCGGGACGATCCAACCGCGCTTGCATGGCGTCCATGTCGATCATGGCCGGGTCCACCTGTCCCATCAACACGAGGTCGTAGCCGCCGCCGGAGATGTCGTTGCCCCAGATGGTGCCGTTGGGGAACGCGTCGAAGAAGGTCGCGATCTCGCTCTTCACGGTCTGGGGATCGCT
>JADGNT010000288.1 GCA_017883345.1 Candidatus Solibacter sp.
AGCAGCGCGCCCACTCTTTCCGGAGACCCGAGGAACAGACCGCGCGGCAGTTGGCGATACTTCAGGATCTGCCGGTAGATGGCGTCTTCCATGGTGGAATTGATGCCCCAGCCGCCCAGGTACTGCAGGCGGAGGTCGATGTCGCGATTGATTTCGGCGCCGGCGCTCCAGGCGCCGAGATCGGCATTCTGGCCGGCGTAATTGGAGAGCAGATCGACAATCGAGGTGACGCCGATTTCGTACAGGGACTGCGCCACCGGCGCGTAATCGGGGCGGTTGAGCCGCTGCTGGATCTCGTCGAGGTTGATGGTGGGCGCTTCCAGGTGGCCCATGAATACCATGTCGTAGCCCTGGCCGTTGACCGTGTTGGCCCAGATGGTGGAGTGCGGGAAGGCCGCGAAAAACGTGGCCAGTTCGCTCTTCACGGTGCGCACGTCGCTTTCGTACAACGGAACGTAGAGCGTGAACAGGCCGCCCGGGTTGAGGTGGCGCTTGACGGATTCGAAGTACTCCAGGGAGTAGATAGCGGCGGTGCCTTTGGCGAAGACGTCGAGCGGATCGCTGGCGATGATGTCGAACTTATCGGTGGTGGTGAGCAGGTAGTGGCGCGCGTCGTCGAACACCACGCGGGTCTTGGGATTCTTGTAGACCTCGTAGTTGTACTTGCCGAAGAAGCGCGTGGAGGTAGGCGGGATCACGGGTTCGATTTCGCAGATGGTGATGTGCTCGATCGCGGGATACCTGGTGAAGGCGCCGGCGCTGACTCCGGCGCCGAAGCCGATGCCGAGGACGGATTTCGCCGAAGGGTGCAGAATGCCGGGCAGGTGGCCCACCATGCGCTGCAGCTTCATGTCGTAGGGCTCGGTGGTGGCTTCCACGTGGCCGTTGACGTCGATCTCGATGGCGCCATCGTTCCAGCGCGTGATGGCCACCGAGGAATTGCGGCCTTCGATGGTGTACAGCACTTCGCTCTTGCCCGCGTTCAACGCCATACGGCGTCCATAAGCGATCAGTTCGCCGGGAATGGGCGCGAGGTTGCTAGAGAGCCAGGCGGCGAGGACCACGGCGGCGGCGAGCGCGGCGGATACGCCCGGCGAACGCGTCGCGCGCACGAAGGGGACCAGAATCAGCACGCCGCCGGCGAGGGCGGTCCAGATGAGGACGCGCTGCGAGTTCTGCGTGCCGATCCAGGGGATGAGGCCGAGGCTGACGATGAGCGCGCCGAAAATCGCGCCCAGGGTATTGGCGGCATAGACGCTGCCGACGGTTCGCCCGGGGTCCTCACCGGGGCGGGCGAGCCCGGCGACGGCCAGCGGAAAGCTCGCGCCCCAGAGGATGGTGGGCGGCAGGATGGCCCACAGACAGCGGACCATATCGAGTTGGAAGGTGTGCCAAGGGCTGAGCGTGAGCAGCGGGTTGATGGGCCAGTAGGGGAGCGACGTGGAGACGATCCACGCGGTCCACGCGATGCCGAGCGTGAGCAGCACTTGCGACCAGGCGAGGGCCAGGCGCGGGCGCACGGAGCGCAGCAGCATGGCGCCGAGCCCGCTGCCCAGCGCGAGCCCGATCAGGAACACCGCCAGAATGATGGAGAAGATGTAGACCGTCAGGCCAAGCAGCATGCCGAGCAGGCGGGTCCACACCACCTCGGCGCCGAGCGCGGTGGCGCCGGAGAGCCCGATGGCGACATAGATGGTCCAGCGCGGGATTCCGTCGCCGGCATCGGGCGCGAGCGCGGCTTCGGCTGAGGCTTCGTCTGAATGGGCTGCGGTTTCCGGGACGCTGGCCTCGGCAGGCGTGTGGGCGGCCAGGGCGAAGCTGGCCAGCGCCACGGCGATGTTGATCGCGGCGGCGGCGTAGGTGGCGATCGACATGTTGTAGATGCGCAGCAGGTAGAATCCGGCGAGCAGGCATCCGAAGACGGCGCCCGCGGTGTTGCCGCCGTAGAGCAGGCCGTACCAGGAGACGCCGTTGGGCGTGGACTTCAGCCAACGGACAATGGCGGGCAGCGACGCGCCCATCAAAATCGTCGGCGGCAGCAGGCAAATGGCGGAGAGGAATCCGCGCAGCAGGAATCCCGGCATACCGTGTTCGGCGCCGGCGATGTAAGCGAGATTCACCAGCGGCAGCAGCAGATGCACCAGGAGAGCGGAGGCGGCGATGCCGAGTTCGAGGTAGGCATAGATGCGCAGCGGATGCGGCCCGGCCAGGCGCAGGCGCGGGAACCACACAGAGCCGATGCAGAGGCCGCCCATGAAGGTGGCCAGCAGAAAGCCGAGCGACACGGCGGTGGAGCCGATGGCCAGTTGCAGAAGCTGATACCAGACGGTCTCGTAGATCAGCGCGGAGCATCCGCTGCCGGCGAACAGGACGAGCAGCAAGGGAAGGTAGCGCGAGGCGTCGGCGGGCGCCGCTTGCGTTGCTTGGGACATATAACGAATGTTTATCTTAGCGGGTCTGGGTGCTTTAATGAATACCGGGTGCTTAACCGAACTGGGGAAGCCGGTTCCCGGCGCGGCATTCGAAACGGAGCCGCGACCGTAAGGGAGCGTTTCCCCGACTGAGCCGCGAAATCCCCAAGACTGGAAAGCACCCATGAATACCATGGGGAGGCGAACTTATGGACATCGGGGTCACGGGCGGCGCCACGCGGCGGCAGATTCTGTGGACGATGGGCGGCGCGGCGCTGGCCGCGGGCGCGCCGGCGACGCCGCCCGAGATGGACGCGCGCGTAGTGGCGCGCAACGATGCGGCGTTGGAAAATTTGCTGCGCGCGCAGATCACCGATGCGGCGAACGCGCGGCTGGGCGGTGTGCCGGACGAGTACGGCATGTTCCACGCGGGGTCGGCGGGCGGGCTGATCGAGACGGCGGCGGCGTCACTTCTCACCCCGCAATCGAAGCATCACGGCGCGCCGGAAGTGCTGGAGCGGATTCGCCTCGCGGCGCAGTTTCTGGAGCGCTCGCAGAGCGCCGAAGGCAATATCGATCTGCTCTCCACCAATTTCAATTCGCCGCCGGATACCGGATTCGTGGTCCACAACGTGGCCACGGCGGCGGCCCTGGCGAAAATGTATGCCGCCGAAGAAATATTGCGCGCGCTCGGGCCGTTCCTGGTGAAAGCGGCGGGCGGGATGAGCACGGGAGGCGTCCACACGCCGAATCATCGATGGGTGGTGTGCGCGGCGCTGGCGCAGGTCAACGACGTGTTTCCGGATGCGGCCTACACGCGGCGCATCGCGCAGTGGCTGGCGGAGGGAATCGATATCGATGAGGACGGCCAGTACGTCGAGCGCAGCACGGTAACGTACAACACGGTGACCGACCGGGCGTTCACGGTGATGGCGGCGAAGCTGAAGCGGCCGGAACTGCTCGACCCGGTGCGGCGCAATCTGCGCGCCATGATGTACCTGCTGCATCCCGATGGCGAGGTGGTGACGGAGGTCTCGAAACGCCAGGACCAGTTCGTGCGCGGCACCATGTCCGGGTACTGGTTCCCGGTAAATTATCTGGCGGCGCACGATGGCGATGGCCAACTCGCGGGCCTGGCGCGGGGCCTCGCGCCGGAGAACGCGCGGCTCTCGGCACTGCTCGAGTATCCCGAACTCGCCGGTCCCTTGCCGCCGGCGGAGGCGCTGCCCGAGGATTACGAAAAGTGGTTCGGCGCGGTGGGCCTGGCGCGCATACGGCGCGGGCGCTGGGACGCGACCATGGTGTTGAAGGAGAGCAGCCGCTTCTTCAGCGCGCGGAATGGCGGCGTGGTGATCCAGGCGGTGCGCTTCGCGACGTCGTTCTTCGGCAAGGGCCAGTTCGTGCCGGACGCTTGCGTGAAGGAGGGGTCGAAGTACGTCTTCCGCCAGTCGCTCAGCGCGCCCTACTACCAGCCGCTCGCGCCGCCGCGGAAGGTGGACTACAAGAATTGGGGAGCGTTGCGGGCCCAGCGCCGCCAGACGCAGGTGTGCAAGCTGCGGCAGTCGGCAACGGTGGTCGAGCAGAAGAGCGGGTTTGAGCTTCGCCTGCAGTCGAACGGGACTCCGGGCGTGCCGCTGGCGGTCGAAATCAGCCTGCGGGAGGGCGGGGTGTTGCAGGGATGCCGTCCGGCGCCGCACGTCGTGGACGGGTGGGTATTAGAGAAGGATTTCGCGACGTACCGGGTGGGCGGCGATACGGTGCGATTCGGTCCCGGAGCGGCGGGGCATCTCCTCACGCAGTTACGCGGCGCGGAGACAAAGCTGCCGGGACAGAGCGTGTACCTCACAGGCTACACCCCGTTCGATCAGACGATTCGGTTTGAGTTCCGCGGAGCATAAACGCTGGCCCGCAGCCCCGGATGCGATAATTCGAAGAGGTACGCCGTGGCGCTTTACGTCAATACGTTCTTCGAGAAACGCGTGGAACAACTTTTTGACCTGGCAGGTCGGGTGGAAGCGGCGTTCGCTGCCGCTGGGCTCGAATACCGCGTGATTGGCGGTCTCGCAGTTTATCTGTACGTGGAAGAAGCGGAGCCGGACGCCGGGCGCCTCACGCGCGATATCGATATCGCGGTGCGACGCCAAGATCTCGACCGGATCGCGCGAGCCGTTGAGCCTTTCGGGATGCAGTACAGGCACGTGGCCGGAGTGGACATGCTGGTGCAGACGGAAGCGCCCTCCGCGCGGAGGGCAGTCCATTTGATCTTCACCGGTGAGAAGGTAAGGGCGAACTATCCCGAGCCGGCGCCGGCCATTGGGCACTGTCGAACGCTCCATGGCGTTCGTCTAATTCCGCTGGCGGACCTGGTTCGCATGAAACTCACCAGCTTCCGTTCGAAGGATGAAACCCACCTGAAGGACCTCGACGAGGCCGGCCTGATCACGCCTGAGATTGAGGCCGGCCTGTCAGATACGCTGCGTGCGCGGCTCGCGCAGGTTCGAGCGCGCGAGTAACCGAAATGGCAAAGAAAACAGACGAGGCCAAGTCCGCCCGTAAACCCGGAATGAATCGCGTTTCCCGCGGCGTGATCGCCGGACTGAAACAGGCCGTCGCTCACGCACGCGGCGAAATCTCTCTCCCCGCAAGATACTACGATGTTCCCGGCCCCGTGGACGTGAAGGCGATCCGTGCAAAATCGGGTTTGTCGCAATCGGAGCGGTGATTGACCGGTTTCCGAAGACGTTAGAAAGGGCGCTTCAGGGCGCCGCATGACTTGTTCGCGCAGCCTCTTGGTAAAGCTGGCCAGTGCTCCGGAAACTAGCCATATACCTTGCTACGATGGCCCACCGCGACGACCAGCACCACGACCCGGTCTTGTTGAATTTCACAGATGATTCTGTAGTCCCGGACTCTGTATCGCCAGAGGCCCTTCTGGGAGTGGCGCAACGCTTTGCCAAATCTCTTGGGATCGTCGGAGGGTGCAATCCGCGTATCCATGTAATCGAGGATCTCACTTTGAATGCGCTTGTCGAGACCGCGTAGGTCCTTTTCGACCCGCGGATCGTATTCAATTGTCCAGGCCAAGGTTCTTTCGCAGTTGATGTGCAGTGATGGGTGCTTGCCGATCCTCTAGCCGGGATTCGGCCACCAGCCGATCCTCGGTCTCTTCAAAATGATCGATCAAAACGTCCCGAACGAGTTGGCCAAACGGAACACCAGCCGCCTGTGCTTCGGACAGCAGCCGGGCTTCGATCTCCTTCGGTATGTCGATCGTCACCGTCATATGCCTGTATTCTCTCAGATTCGGATGAATGCAGCCGTAGCCGGCCTGTCGGAGATCCTGCTTGCGCGGCTCGCGCAGATTCGAGCGCGTGAGTAGCGCGCAATCGCACGACGGAGCGCGGTCGGCTTGTTTTGGGGTGAAAAATCCCTCCGCCAGGATATACTCAAAGCGAAAGCGGCTTCGCCATGTACATTTTGACCGAATACCTCGATCAAGCGATGGCTCAGGCGGTGTATGACAAGCTCGATGACGGCGCCTATGGCGGCCGGATTCCGCCCTGTCCGGGCGTAGTCGCGTTTGCCACGTCCCTTGCCGAGTGTGCCGGCGACCTACGCTCCACTTTGGAGGATTGGGTACTCCTCGGAATGAAACAGGCCCACGCGCTGCCCGTGATCGCCGGCATCGATCTCAACCGGGAGCCAATTCATGAGCCGGTGGACACTCTGTAAGCGGGCATTTTCGGCCGCGAAACTGATGAGACCTTTATCGGTGACGCCAACATAAAATATGTTTTTGCCCTCCTAAGCCATGCTCCAGGAGGACCTTAGCCGGATTCGCCCCCCTCCAGTACTCCAAAACTCACACCCCGGTGCCGTAACATTGAATCAGGCGGGACACGCGCGCTCCGCCCCACTTACTGGAATCGAAGCGAAAACCGGCCAAACTTGTCCGGTTTTTTCTGCTTTTGGTGGAGCTAACTTATTGATTATAAATAAAACGAAGTCGGATTAGCCGGACACGTTTGTCCGGTTTTTCAAGAGTTTGCCAGGAAATCATGCCTGCGGATTGGCCTTGCCCGCTTTCCAGCAATGCCCCACGGAGCTGCACACATTTACTGCTTCACTGCCGCTTCAATCGCCTCCAGCTCTCTTCCCGCTTCGCTCCACTTGCCTTGCGAGGCGAGCTCGCGATAGCGCCGTAGATGATCGCGC
>JADGNT010000006.1 GCA_017883345.1 Candidatus Solibacter sp.
CATCGGCGGCTGAATATGTTTTTGGCAACCTGTTAGTGAATCACGGCGGCGGCGAGAGAGGGCTGAAGGGCGATTTCCTCGCCTTCCTGAATGCCCGACACGACGGCGACCTGGGTGTCGGTGGCGCCGCCGATTTCCACTTCGCGGGGCACAAAGGCGTCGCCTTGCTTGACGTAGACGATGGTCTTGCCGCCTGACCCGCTGAGGGCTTCGCGCGGCACGATCAGGCCGCCGGCCGGTTCCGCCGTAGCGACATCGGCGCTGGCCGAAAGATCGGGGATGACCCGCGGATCGCCGGTATCCAGCACGAGCCGCACCGCAACATTGCGCACGTTGAAGTTGACGCGGCGTCCGCCGAGGGCGAGCGCGCCGACCGCCTGCACGTGGCCCTTGACGACGATGTCGGGGAAGGCGTCGAAACGCACGGTGGCGCGCTGGCCGAGGCGCACGATCTCGCTTTCCGCCTGATTCATCGTGGCGTCCAGTTGCATGCTCGCCGGATCCACCACGCGCATGAACGGCTGGCCGGGAGAGAGGCGGTCGCCCACTTTGATCTGGTTCATCTGGCCGCCGCGATAGGTGGTCTGCATCACTACCATGCCGTTCATGGGTGAGCGGATACTGCACCGGCGGTAGTCGAGAAGGTGGCGGTTGCGGTGGCGGACATCGTACTCGTAACTGAGCTCATACAGCTTGAGGTCGGCAAGCTGGCGCTCCTCGGTGAGCGGCATCTGTTTGGCGGCTTCCTCGTACGCTTCCTGGTATTCGGCGGCGGCGAGACGCAGAATTTCCTGCGTGATAATGTTCCTGACCGGGATGGCGCGCGCGTCCAGCCTGGCCCGTTCCCAGGTGGCCTTGGCGACACGCAGCCGCTGGTTGAGCCCTTCCATTTGCGCCACCAGTTGGGCCTTGCGGCGTGCGATGTCCAGTTCGGCCTGCTTCAGGTTGGCCTCGACGTCCACGAGGTGTTCCTGGATATCCTGAGCGTCGATTTCGGCGATTACCTGGCCCTGCTTCACGTGGGTGCCGGAAGCCGCCAGAAAGATCAGCGTCAATCCTCTGCCCTGGTCGGGCGCCTGCAATACGGGGGCGCCGATGTTTATGAAGCGGCGAGCACTAATGGAGCCGGCCAGGCGCCGCGTGGCATGGATGACCCCGCGGGTGGCCCGCACGGTAGAAACCGAGGGCGCAGCCACCGTCTTCCGCGGCTGGGGGCGAAGCACCCAGGCGGCAGCCAGAACAACCAGGCCAAGCAGTACATAAACCGGCCATCGGGCCGAAGATTCCGGTGGTTTGGCGGGCTTGGCGGGGAGGCTCAGCGGCCTCTCGGGTGGAATCCACGGCGAATTGGGAGATGCCGACATGCGGGGGCCTGAACGTTTATTCTATATCAAAGAGTTACAGAACCTAATAGGCGCAACGTAACGTTGTGTAAAGGCGGTGACGCGGCTCGGTTTTCGTTGCGGGCGGGACCTACTCTTCGGGCAGCTTTCCATCCGCCAGGAACGCGTTGAAGCGCCGCATTGCGCCGGTGTACTTGCGCAACGCCGCCGAGTGGACTGCCGCGATCTGCTGGGCGCGCAGGTTACCGTCGGGAGCGGGCAGCCCCGTGCCGTGCCCGACAAAAAGGCGAAACTCCTGGCTGGCAAAGTAGTATTCCGCGCGGGCGGATTCCAGATCGGACTTCAGCCGGTCTTCGAGTTTGTGCCGGATGGGGTCTTCCACCGGGCTCCCACACAGGTCATCGGACTGCACAGGCGGGGGCATGAAGCCGGCATCCACCATCTCCTGCCGGACTTTTTCGTGTTGGTTCCAGAGCGCCCGAAAGCGCGCCCGGTTGCGTTCGATACCGGCGATGATTTCGGACATATTCTGCCCGTTGAAATAGCCGGCCCCAAGCGCCGCTTCCTCGCTGACCATTTCGCGGATCTGCCGTAGCGCCTGCGAGCGCAATTGATTTAACGCCTCGAAGTCGGCCACTGGTGTTTATCGTACCCCAACGGCCATCCAAGCACAAATCGGCATGCTAAGGATCTGTCTAGGAATAACCGGTTCAATTGCCGTCAACCGCTCCCTTACGGTCGCGGCTCTGCAAGCGCATCGGAGCCGCGACCGGGGTACCCTCCGGGTCGGGAGCGGTTGGAACTGTTATTTCCGAACAAAGCCTCAGGCGAACTCGTGAATCGCGTCGAAGGTCGCGTTCTGCCCGCGCCGCCGGACGATGAGCACGGGAACCCGGTCGGCCGGATTCTTCCCAGGTCCGGCGCCGGTGAAAACTTCAGCCGGTTCCGCGGCTTTCACGCGGAGCGTGAAGCTGGCGCCCTCGGCCTCCCAGCGCGCCCACCAGTCGCCCGCGGCACGGCCGGAAGCAACAGACTCCACGTGCTGGTAGCCGGCGGTGGCCGCGATGCGTTCCGGCCCCGGCTTGAGATCGAGCGAGGTGGTCAGGCGGCCGGGCGCGTGAAACGCCCAGTCGTAGGTGTGTTCGGCAGCCGAGGCGCACTCGAAGCGGTCTGCGATGCGATTGGCGCGCACCGTGACGGTGCGCGTGAGCTTGACTCCCGGATAAACCGATGCCGCCGACGCGGTGATGGTGGTGGCGCCGTCGCCGGTCTTCCACTGGTCGGCCTGCCCGTCCTTCTCGGCCTGCAAGGCGCCGTCCACCGTGACGGTGTTGTGCGCAATGGTGCTGCGATACCACTCGCGATGCAGCGGGACGCCGTAGTTGATGGAGCCGGGGTCGAGACCCCACTGGCGGCCCCCGCCCCAGGTGACCAGGTTGAGTTTGTCGGGATGGCCGTGGCCGCCGCCGTGCATTCCGAAGCGCATCGCCGCCACGGTGCCGGGCGCGCGCAGCATGGCGAATCCGGAGGCGCGCAGCAGGCGGCTCTCCTCCGGCACCATGGGACCTTCCGGCACGGAGACCGCGCCGTAGAGCAGCGCCTGCAAATTCGAGCGTGGGCCGCGCGCCGCCACGCGGCCGTACTCGGGACGCTGCCA
Organism: Candidatus Solibacter sp.; assembly: GCA_017883345.1. GTDB lineage: Bacteria > Acidobacteriota > Terriglobia > Bryobacterales > Bryobacteraceae > Solibacter. Next base: position 3,001 of record JADGNT010000006.1, read on the forward strand.
GCGCGCGTAGGCGAGTTCGTAAAGATTGCCGAGGCGCACCACGTTGGCGCCGCCATTATCGTTGAAGCCGGGAGGATCGCCGTTGGGGAAGGCGAGGGCCAGCGGCGCGTCCCACAGCGAGCGCAGGCGGTCGTTGTAGAGATCGCTGCCGGCGTGGCGCGCGGCTTCGGCCAGCGGCCAGAGCGCGTCCATGGTGTAGGCGTGGTAGCCGAGCGAGCCTTCGTACCAGAGTCCGTCGTCGGTCACGCCTTTGGCGATCTGCGCGCGGAAGCCGCGGTCGGGGTTATCGATGGCATCCTTGACCAGGTCCTCGCGCCCGGCGGCGAAGCCGGCGCACCCCACGGCGCTGTTCTTCCAGCACTGGATGTTGTGGATGCCCATGCGGTGCTCGCGGATCACTTCGGCGGCGGCCACCAGGAGATCGTTTTCAATGCGCGCGCGCTCCGGCGCGGCGAGCGTGTCGCGCACCAGGCTGTAGCCCCACGCCACCGGAATCAGCCACACGCTTTCGTCGAGCGTCTGCGCCATGATGCGGCCGCCGCCCACTTTATCCTCGCCGGCGGTGTTGTGCCGCCGGTAGCTGGCGTAGCGCGCGGCGTAGGCGGAAAGGATTTCGCCGGCGCGCCGGGCGTAAGCCGCGTCGCCGGTGAAGCGGAAGGCCAAGCCGAGATCGCGCACGGATTGGGCGTAGCGGCTATGCACGCCGTAGAGGACCACGGAATCGTAGGGCTCGCCGGTGTACTCGGCGCCGCACTTGGGGCAGCGGTGGCGGGTGGGGGAAACGGTTTCGAGCTTGACGCCGTCGCGCGTGCAACTGTACCAGTGCGGCCATTGCCCGCCGCGATCGGGCAGTTCGAGCGGCGCCGCGAGCGCCTGGCGGGCGTTGCGCAGGACGTCGTCGAGCGCGCCTTTGGCCCAGGCGTTGTTTTCGGCTTTGGTCTTGGCGGCCGCGATCTGGTCACGGTCGACGAGGAGCCAGTTGTCGGCCGCGGAAGCGGCGCCGCGCGCGGCGAGAGGCATACCAGCCGCGCCGAGAATAACGGCCCGGCGGGTCGGACGATGGCACATTGTGCCCTCATGGTATCGCGGATTGGGGCGGGGGACACTGGCCAATCTCTGCCCGAGCGTGCGGTGTGCGGCTTTGAAGCTGATGCGACGACGATGGCACTCCAGGCCAGGCGCGAAGATCCTTCCGCGGACCGACCGTCATTTCTACGAATAGGGTGTTACGTCAAAGTGGTGCCGGAATGCTCATTCTACGAGTCCGCCGTGACTCGATTCGACATTCCAGAAGCCGAGGGCTAACCTCGTCTGAAAGTCCCTCAAGAGCTTCGAACGAAAAACGCCGGCGGCTGGCAACTACGAAGTTCGCCGGCGCAAGAATGCCGGAATGTCTCGTGAACCTTGCGTTACTGCCACAATTTCTATCGGCAAGTGCTCAGCTCGGTAAATGACGAGATAAGAACCAACGGGCCAGAACAGAACCGGATACGCGGTGAGGTCCTCACGTTTGTGGCCCATGCCCGGAATTCGCCCCAGTGCCTCGAAAGCATCGAAGAGCTTTCGTATCCAGCGGTCGGCGGCATCAATGCTGTCGGCGGCAATGTATTCCCAGATTTCGTCCAGGTCGAGATCCGCATCGGCGCTGAGAACGTAGCCGGTCATACCCGCTTTTTTCGGCGTTCTTCCGACCTACGCTGGAGGCGGGAGCGGGCTGCGTCCGGGTCTACATGCTCGCCACGGTCCAGTGCAGCCAGGCGCCGGCCAAGCTCCTTGTTGAACTCGCCCAGTTGGGCGGCGCGGGCCTGTTCGTGTTCCTCCAAAAGGCGGAGGGCTTCCCTGACGACTTCGCTAGCGGAGTTGTAGCGGCCCGCCTGAACCTTGTTGTTGACGAATTTCTCCAGTTCGGGGGTGAGCGAAACGTTCATAAACAGCCTCTCTCGGAAATGCTTCTCCCCGCATAGTGTCACCGATAACAGACTTTGTCAATGTATGACATCGCGGCGCCCTCGATTCCGGAGCGGCTACACGCCGCCACGCGGCCGTACTCCGGGCGCTGCCAGCGCGCGTACTAGCGAACCAGATCGCCAAGATGTTCGGGAAGGAAGTCCTCCGATAGAAGCAGGTTAGCCGGCAATGGCTCGCCTGACCCCAATTTGCTCTTCAGTTCGGACAGGGGAATGCGTGTCTCAATTGCAGCCTGCTTGGCGGCCTTTGTGTAGACCGGCGGAAGGTCAATCACCAGCAACGCACGCAGGCTGGGAGACTGTGCCAATACGCCCTCAATTTGGGTGCGCTGCTCGTTGATCGTGGCCAACCACGTTGACGTTTCTCGCATCTGGGGCTGAGCCGCCCACTTGATCAGGTGCATGACCAGCGCCATCATGCGGGATTCGAGCTCCCGCCGGTCTCGCTTCCCCATATCGGCTATTTCTTCCGCGGCGTGTTCCAGATCGTCTGACGCCAGAACGCCCGAGCGCAGACTCTCGGCAGCTTGCTGGGTCCAGAGGTAGAAGTCGGAATCGTAGAGAGAGGTATCCACATTCCCCATGGAGCCATTATGCCGCCCACCTACACCTTGCCGGCGAAGCTGCGGTAGGTGTAGATGAAATAGGCCGTGGTGAGGAGCATGCCGGGGATGAACCAGATCAGGCCGGCTTCCAGGCCGTAGCGCGCGGCGGCCGTATTGTATATGGTGAGTGCGAGCGCCGGGTCCGTGCTGGACGGCAGCACGTAGGGATAGAGGCCGGCGGCAACCGAGGTCAGCATGCCCAGGATGAACGCGCAGGAGCAGAGAAACGCGTCCATGGCGCGTCCGGCGGCGTTCATGATTTTCATGCCGGCCAGTCCGGCCAGCGCCAACAGGGGAAACGCGTAGGCCCACGGGCGCGCGGCGAAACTCTCCCTGAGGTGCGGCTGGACGCGGAAGCTGACCAGGGTGATCGCGATCACGGCGGCCAGCACGCCCCACCAGGCGCGGCCAGCGAGTGTGCGCGCACGGGCTTCGAGCGCCCCTTCATTCTTGAGCGCCAGCCAGAGCGCCCCGTGGACGGTGAGCGTGAGCAGCGCGGCGATGGCGACCAGCACGGTGTACCAATCGAGGATGCCGGATTCGGGGCCGGCGGCGAAATCGGTCCAGAGCGGGAGGAAGAAATCGCCGGCGCGGTCGAGCGGGACGCCGCGGACCACGTTCCCCAGGGCGGCGCCGAAGAAGATAGCGAGCAGGGCGCTGGAGCCGGCGAACACGGCGTCCCAGAGCGGCTGCCAGACCGGGCTTTCGATGTGATTGCGGAACTCGATGGATATGCCGCGCAGGATGAGGAGCCAGAGCACGATCATCAGCGGCAGATAGAATCCGCTGAAGCTGGAGGCGTAGAGCGTGGGGAAGGCGAAGAACAGCGTGCCGCCGGCGGCGAGCAGCCAGACCTCATTGCCGTCCCAGACGGGGCCGATGGAGCGGAGCACGGCGCGGCGTTCTTCGTCGGTGCGCGCGACCAGGAGGTGGGCGACGCCGGCGCCGAGATCGAAGCCATCCAGCACCACGTAAGTGGCGAGCATCAGGGCGACGAGGCAAAACCAGGTGGTTTCCATAAAGGTAGTCAGGCGCCGGCGTGCTCCGGCCCCTCTTCGATTTCGCGGCGGATGAGGAACAGGAAGAGAATGGCAAGAACGGTGTAAATGCCCATGAAGCCGATCAGGGTGAAGAGCACGTTGCCGGGGGAGACGTGCGGGGAGAATCCGGCGGGGGTGCGCATGATGCCGTAAATCAGCCAGGGCTGGCGGCCGGCTTCGGCGGTGATCCAGCCGGCGGTGGTGGCGATATAAGGGAAGGGCAGCATCAGCATGAGCAGCCAGAGCAGCCCGCGCGACTGATAGAGCGCGCCGCGCCAAAGGGCGAAGGCGGCCAGCGCCATGACCCCTGTGAAGATGGTGCCCAGCCCAACCATGATGTGATAGCTGTAATACAGCAACGGGATGTTGTCCGGCCAGATGTCCTTCGGGAAGGAATCGAGGCCGCGCACTTCGGCCTTCCAGCGCTGGTAGGTCAGGAAGCTGAGGGCGTTGGGCACGATCAGCGGATTGTCCAGGCGATGCTTTTCCAGGTCGGGTTGTCCGAGGAGGGCGAGCGGCGCCCCGTCTTCGGTCTGGAAGAGGCCTTCCATGGCGGCGAGGGTGACGGGCTGGTGGAAGGCAACGTTTTTGCCTTGGCCATCGCCGGTGGGAAACGCCATGAGGAACGCGGAAATGGTTCCGGCGACAACGCCCACGCGGACGAAGGTGCGGCCGTAAAGCTCATGGGTGCGGGACAGAAGATAAAACGCGCCGACCGACGCCATGACGAAGCTCCCGGTCACCACCGCGCCGATCATGTTGTGCAGATATTGCCAGAAGAGCCACGGGTTGGTGAAGAGCGCGGCGAAACTGGTGAGAGAGATCTGGCCATCGGGGCCCATACGGTAGCCGGTGGGGTGCTGCATCCAGGCGTCGGTGGCGATGATAAAGAAGCCGGACAACCAGGAGCCGAAGAACACCAGGAAGGCGGCGAACCAGTGCGCCTTGGGGCTGAGGCGCTTTTCGCCGAAGAGGAAGACGCCGAGGAAACTGGATTCCAGGAAGAAGGAGAAGACGCCTTCCATGGCGAGCGTCTGCCCGATGACTCCGCCGGCGGCTTTGGAGAAGCGCGACCAGTTGGTGCCGAACTGGAATTCCATGGGGATGCCGGTGACCACGCCCATGACGAAATTGACGGCGAAGATCTTGGCCCAGAAACGCGCCGCGCGATGATAGTGTTCGTTGCCGGTGCGCAGAGCCATGGTCTTGAGCACCAGGATCAGCAGCGCCAGGCCCATGGTCAATTGCGGAAACAGATAGTGAAAAGTTATCGTGAAGGCGAAGTGCAGACGGTGAAGCGTTAACGCATCCATATCAACTCGATGCAGACTGCTCCCGCGCCGCGCGCGTGGCCAGTTCGTCGCAGCGGTTGTTGTCGGCGTGGTTGGCGTGCCCCTTGGTCCAGGTCCAGGTGGTCTTGTGGCGGTTCACCTGTTCGTCGAGAGCCTGCCACAGGTCCTGATTGACCACCGGCTTTTTGGCGGCGGTCAGCCAGCCCTTGCGCTTCCAGCCGTGGATCCAGGTGGTGATGCCGTTCTTGACGTACTCCGAATCGGTGACCACCTCCACTTCGCACTGTTCGCGGAGCGACTTCAGCCCCTCAATCGCCGCCGTGAGTTCCATGCGGTTATTGGTGGTGTGCTGCTCCGAATTCCACATTTCTTTCTTCAATCCGTTGAAGCGCAGGACGGCGGCCCAACCGCCGGGTCCGGGATTGCCGATGCAGGCGCCATCGGTGATGAGCTGAACTTTTTTCATGGAGCGAGAACCGGTTCGGTATTAAAGAAGGCGTCCACCAGATCGAGGATGGCGGCGGAAGAGTGCACTGCGTAGATGGAGGCGCGGAGCTGCGCGCCGTGGCGCACGCCGTGGGTGAAGTAAGTCGCGAACTGTTTCATTTTCCCGGCGGCATCGTGGTCCGCGCGCGCGATGAGCATGTCGTAGTAGCCGCGCATCATCTGGTAGCGGTCCTGGTGGGTGGCCTCATCGTAGGCGCCGGTAGCCAGGTACTGCTGAATCTGGCGGAAGATCCAGGGATTGGAACTGGCGCCGCGGCCGATCATGACGGCGTCGCAATTGGTTTCGTGGACCATGCGGACGGCGTCCTCGGGCGTGACGATGTCGCCGTTGCCGATCACCGGGATCTTGACGGCGGCTTTGACGGCGGCGATGCGGCTCCAATCGGCCTTGCCGGCGTAGCCCTGCTCGCGGGTGCGCGGATGCAGGGCGATGGCGTCGAGCCCGCAATCCTCGGCGAGCTTGGCCATGGGGACCGCGACCAGGTCGTTATCGTTCCAGCCGGCGCGGTACTTCATGGTGAACGGGATGGTGATGGCGGCGCGGACTTCGCGGAGCAGGCGTTCCACCAGCGGCAGATCGCGCAGCAGTCCGGAGCCGCCGTTGCACTTGACCACTTTGTTGACGGGGCAGCCGAAGTTGAGGTCGAGGATGTCGAAGCCCAGGCCCTGGCAGACGCGCGCGGCTTCGCCCAGGACGGCGGGGTCGGCGCCGAAGAGCTGGGCGGAGATCGGGTGCTCGTCGGGGTCGAAGCTGAGATAGCGCTGCAGGGTCCTATTGGGCTTGCGGGTCTTGAGCGATGCGCTGACGCCGTGCGAGCTGGTGAACTCGGTCATGATGAGCCCGCACCCGCCGAGATTGCGAATGAATCGGCGGAATACCGTATCGGTCACGCCGGCCATGGGCGCAAGCACCGTGGCGGGCGCGAGATTCACCGATCCGATCGAAAACTGTGCGGGGAAGGCCTGCATGGGAGCGCTGATTTGAGTTTAACATCGGGGAGGAAACCGGGCGCGAACTGGGGACTGACATGAATTTCCGGCGCAGTTTGCCGGAAATTCGCTGTCTGTCCCCGGTTTTCCCGAATCTGAAACGCAGCGAGGCTTGAGTTCGTCACTGGAGATTGAGAGGCATTGACGAAATGAAGCCGCTGCACATAGTGATTTTGCTGGCTGCCGGCGCCATTGGGGGAGCGGTGATCATGAAGGTGGCGATCCAGCCGCAAACCGCGGCGCCCGCACCGGTGGTGGCGCGAGTGCAAACACCGCCGGCGACCGCGCCGGCCACGCCTTCCGCCGAGCCGGCCACGCCTCCCGCCGAGCCGGCCACGCCTCCCACGCAGCCGGCGGATGCGCGAGCCACGGGCGTGCCGGCAAGTCCGTCGCCGTTCGAGGCACCGAAGCCGGTGCGCGAGGCGCCGCTGCCGCGACGCGCGCGGCGCGCGCCCGTGAACCAACATCCAGCCGCCGTAGTAGCGCCGCCCAGCCAACCGGTAGCGTCGGCGGCACCCACGCCGGCGGCTCCCGTGCCTGCCGCACCCGCGCCTGCCGCGCCGGCGCCGCAACCAGTTCCACCCGCGCGCATGGAGCCGGAGAACGCGACTCCACCCCCCCCCGCTCCGCCCGAGCCCCACAGGGTTACGCTGAACGCCGGGACCTTGATCCCGGTGCGCCTTGTCGATGGGCTCACATCGGAGCGGAATCTGCCGGGCGATTCCTTCACCGCAACGCTGGACAAGGAGCTTGTGGTGGACGGCTTTGTCATCGTTGAGCGTGGCGCGCGGGTGGAGGGCCGGGTAGTGGCGAGCGATAAGGGCGGGCGCGTGAAGGGCGTGTCGTCACTATCGGTAGAGTTGGTGCGCCTGCGCACGTCGGACGGGCAGACGGTGGCGATCCAGACGGACGGGTTCGAGCGGCGCGCCGAAGAGACGCGGCGGCAGGACGCGGAGAAGATCGGCGGGGGCGCGGCCCTTGGCGCGGTGATCGGCGCCATCGCGGGCGGCGGCAAGGGTGCGGCGATCGGCGCGGGTGTCGGCGGCGGAGCGGGCGCCGGCGCCGTGATGGCGACGCGCGGCAATGCGGCCACGCTGCCCTCGGAGACGCGCGTGACGTTCCGCCTGAAGGCTCCGGTGACGATTACGGAGACGCTGCAGAGCCGCGACCGTTAGAAGCTGAGAAAAATCATGATGGGCCGCCGATAAACGCAGATAAACGCAGATAACGCCTTTGTTTTATCAGCGTTCATCGGCGTTCATCGGCGGCTGATTGTTTTCTTCTCACGTTCTTAGGCTTAGGGAGCGGTTACCTGGCGCAGTGGCTCACCGCGGAGCCTTGAGGTCGCGCACCAGTTCTTCCACGTCCTCCAGTTTCTCGCCCAGCAGATTGAGCTTGCGCGCCAGTCCCTGGATCTCCGATTCGGCGCGGCGGTTGACCGCGTAATCCAGCTCGCCACGCAGGCGGTCCTTGACGTCCTGCCGGTTCTGGCTCATCATGATCACCGGCGCCTGCACCGACGCCAGCATGGAGAGAAACAGGTTCAGCAGGATGAACGGGTATGGATCCCACGCCTGCCTGCCGAGAAACACGTTGATCGCGGTGTAGACCGCCAGCACGAAGCCGAAGGAAATGATGAAGGTCCACGACCCGCCGAAGCGCGCCACCGCATCGGCAACAGACTCGCCCGTCGTCGTCCGTTCTTCGATGACTTCGTTGGGATTGCGCGTGGAGCGCACGCGCACCAGTCGCTGCGAGCCGTGGTACTGCTTGCCGAGCACGGCGAGCATGTCCATGCCGGCATGCGGCTTGCGTTCCAGCAGCACCATGATGTCGTGGCGGTCCACTTCGATGCAGACGGCCCCCTCGGCGGCCACCGCGCTGGTCTGGTGCGGCGTCTGGTCCAGCATGGAAGCGAAGCCGAAAAACTCGCCCACGGCCGGCTGGTCCACCACCACTTCCTGCTGGTCCTCATCCACGGTGGTCACGCGCACTCCGCCGGACACCACGATGTAACCGCGCCCTCCGGCTTCGCCGGCCCTGTAAATGCGGTGGCGCGGCGCGAACGTCTGGATCTCCACCTGGCTCGCCAGCACCGCCATCTCGTCGTCATCGAGCAATGCAAATAGAGGAACCTGTCTCAACGTTTCGGGGTTGCAAGCCATCGCTCACCTCGCCCCCCAGGATTCCATAACCCGAGCCAGGGTGTCACCAGGAATTTTCGCGGCACGATCGGACATACCGGCCGTTCATTGTGCGTTCATCTCGCGCCAGTCAAAATGAAGGGAGTGCGCATCCTGCTGGTGGAAGACGAAACTCGTGTCGCCGGATTTATCGCCAAAGGCCTGCGCGAGCAGTCCTACGCGGTGGATATCGCCGCCGATGGCGAAAGCGCTCTCTACCAGGCCGCCGTCAATCACTACGATCTGGTGATTCTCGATCGTATGCTGCCGCTGAAGAACGGGCTTGCGGTTTGCCGCGAACTGCGCGCCGCCGGCTTCCGCGCCCCCATCCTGATGTTGACCGCGCGCGACGCCATCGACGACCGCGTGGCGGGGCTCGATGCCGGCGCCGACGATTACCTGGTGAAGCCCTTCGACTTCAAGGAACTGCTGGCCCGCCTGCGCGCCCTTGCGCGCCGCTCCGGCGTCCCGCGCCCGGAAGTGATGCAGGCCGCCGACCTGGCCTTGAACACCGCCAGCCACGCCGTCACCCGCGCCGGCCGCCCCATCGCCCTCACCGCCAAGGAATACGCGCTGCTCGAATTCCTGGTGCTCCACCAGGACCGCATCGTGGGCCGGGAAGCCATCGCCCAACACGTCTGGGACGAGAGCTTCGACGCCTTCACCAACGTCATCGATGTCTACATCAAGCGCCTGCGCGCCAAGCTCGATGCCGGAGGCGCGCCCCGCCTGATCCACACGCGCCGCGGAGAAGGCTACATCCTCACGGCGAAAGCGGAGCTTGGCGATGAATAGGGGGGCTCCAGTGACGTCAGAAGAAGCGTCCGTCGAGCAGCGGGCCAGTGATCGCGTGCGGCAGAACGCGCCTGCATTGGCGGAGGAATACGTCCGGAGATTCGGCAACGAGATCAGCACCGATAATGCCCGCGAAGTCGTTTCACCGGAATATGCGGCCTCGAAGGAAGCGCGAACCCTGTGGAGCAAGGCCACGCAAAAGCCGGCGGGGGCGCTGTCGGATTACCTTTTTGACGAAGCGCTGAAACATCCGGATCCTGAAAAGGCGCGGGTCGTGGTGATGACCGCGGGCGGCACTGGAGCCGGCAAGACCTCGGCGCTGCGCGGGAATCCCGACCTGTGCAACGCGCAATTCATTTACGACAGCAATCTGAGCAGCAAGAAATCGAGCGTGGCGAAGATCGAGGCGGCGAAGGCGGCCGGCAACCAAGTCGAGATTATGTTTGTGCATCGCGATCCAGTAGAGGCCCTGACTGGAGGTGTGCTGCCGCGCGCCATGGAAGAGGGGCGCGTGGTCGATCTGGAGGCGCATGCCCGGATGTATCGCGACTCGGCGGAGAACTTCGGGTACCTGATGCGGAAATACTCGGGCGATTCCGATGTGCGGTTCACGGCTTTCGATAACACGCGGGGATTCGACCGCGGGCGCATGATGCCGCTTGAAGAAACTGCCCGAATTCGCTATTCTACAAATGAACTGCGCCCGAAGTTGGTTGCGGCGCTAGAGAAAGAGTATTCCAATGGCCGAATCTCTGAGCCAGTATATCGAGCAACTCTCGGCTCTTCCTCCCCGGGAGCGCATGGAGGCGTTTCGCGCGATCCCGGATCCGGCGGTCCGCAGACGGGTAGCCCGGGAACTTCCGCCGCAAGTCTTCTCGGAGATTCTGGGCGAGTCGATGCTGGAAAATCTGAACCGGAACGTGCTGAAGGATGTGGCTCGCCGCAATCCGAGCCAGGCAGCCTAGACTCTCCAACCCCGCCCAAAGCCCCGAACCCCATCAAAACCTTCCTGGGTGACGAGACCGGCACGTCGAACGTGAGGTTGATCCGCAGCTTTCGCGCGCAGCTCACGGCGCTGTACCTGGCGTTCTTCTCGCTGCTGTTCGTCCTCTTTAGCATCTTCTTATATAGCGAGCTCTCGCGATCGCTGACGGCGCGTTTGGATGACACCCTCGCTTCGGAGGCCGAGACCGCGGCCGTACTTTTCCCCGACGAGATCCAGGAGATGAACGGCGACGCGCCGGCGGCCGCGCGCGAAGTGGTCGGCGAAATGAAAGTGCACGGCGATTTCATGACCATCCGGGAGGGCAGCCGCGTGCTGGCCACGAGCCCCCAATCCGCGCCGGGCCCGCGGGACCGGAACGCCGCGCGCACGGTTCAGGCCGGCGGGCGCACTTACCAGATCGCGGTCTCGGCGCCGCTCGATCGCATCCACGCCGAGTTGGCCGTGGTCCGCCGCGCCATCTTCATCGCCCTGCCCCTGATTCTCGCGCTCGCCGGCCTGGGCGGATACTGGCTCGCCACGCGCAGCCTGCGCCCGCTGGGCTGGATGGCGGAACAGGCGCACCGCATTACCGGCAGCAATCTGGACACGCGTATCGAAATCCACAACGCCGCCGAGGAGCTCGCGGTGCTCGTCACCTCCTTCAACGAATTGCTCTCGCGGCTCGATCATTCCTTCGACACCATGCGCCGCTTCGTGGCCGACGCCTCGCACGAATTGCGCACGCCCATCTCCGTCATCCGCGGCGAGGCCGACGTGGCGCTCTCCCAGGAGCGCAGCCCCGCCGAGTATCGCGAATCGCTCGCCATCGTTCTGGACGAGTCGCGCCGCCTCTCCCGCCTGGTGGACGATCTGCTCAACCTGGCGCGCGCCGATGCCGGCCGCGTCACGCTACAAACCCACGATTTCTACCTCAACGAACTGCTCGCCGAATGCTGCCGGAGCGTGCAGGGCCTGGCCAATACGCGCGGCCTTCAGTTGGAATGCCTTCCCGGCAACGACCTGCAATTCACCGGCGACGAGCAATTGCTGCGCCGCCTGGTGATCAACCTGCTCGATAACGCCATTCGCTACACGCCCTCCGGCGGCACGGTGACGGCCGCGCTGGAAGCCGGCACAACGCGCGTGCAACTGCGCGTCTCCGATACCGGAATCGGCATCGCGCCCGCCGACCGGGCGCGCATCTTCGAACGCTTCTACCGCGCCGGTGAGGCGCGCAACCGCCAGGATGGCGGCTTCGGGCTCGGCCTGGCCATTGTCCGCTGGATCGCCGAATCGCACCGCGGCACGGTCGAGTGCGCTAGCGAGTTGGGCCGGGGCAGCACCTTTACGGTAAGCTTGCCGAAATGATTCATTGTCGGGACAGCGACTCCTGCTGGCGCGCGGCTGATGCGGCTCCCGATCGACGAGCTTAAACCCAAGCGCTTAGGAATCTTGTTAGAATTGGAATAGTGCCGACGGTTCTCAGGTTTGACGGACTGCGGATTGTGATTTATCCAAACGACCATCGACCAGCGCATGTTCACGTGATTGGTGAAGGCTACGAGGCAGTATTCAATCTGAACTGTCCGGCAGGGCCGGCAGATCTCCGGGAAAATTATGGATTCTCGCGGCGGGAGGTCAGGCGCATGGGGACTGTCTTGATGGATCACTTGGAAAAGTTGTGCCGGGCCTGGGAGCGAATTCATGGCATTGCGTGACGATTTCGAATTGGCAAACCAGCGTGCTAAAGACCTGGAACGAAGTGTTCCACGAGTAGTTGCCGCGCATTACGATCGCAAGACCGGGCGGGTCGTGATTCAACTCAGTTCCAAGCTGATCGTGAGCTTCTCGCCCGGCGATGTAGAAGGTCTGGAAGACGCCAAGGCCGCGCAGCTTAGCGAAATAGAAATCAGCCCGTCCGGCTTCGGCATCCATTTTCCGGCCGTGGATGCGGACCTCTACGTGCCGGGGCTCTTAGATGGCATTCTGGGCTCCAAGAGGTGGATGGCGTCCAGGCTGGGTCACATCGGCGGCCAATCCAGGAGCCGGGCTAAAACAGCGGCGTCCAGGGCAAATGGAAGGCTAGGCGGAAGGCCTGGGAAGGCCTTGGAACGGTAGACGCCGGAAGGCCAGCCATGTGTGGCGGCCCGCCAGGCCAATCGCGGGAGCTGTCTCCGAGTGCCCGACCATCCAAGCAGAGCCGTGTCGGACCGTTTCACCAGTTGATTCAGAGAGTGCCGGTTGACAGCCGATAACATTCTCTATCGTCTCCGCGGCGTCGATCCGTCCCTGAATCACATCCATGGGCGTGTTCACGGGACTTAGGTGACATTCCGGGCTTTGAACTGCTGGAGCACAAGAAAGGTGGGCGGGACATTCGTGGAGAGGCGGGCCGAGATCTCGCTTGCGGGCGATGCTCGTTCCCCGTTGCAACCCGGCCTTCCCGTACAATGGTCTTCGAGCAATGGCGAAGCGTCTCTACGTTCTGATGCTGTTGACCGCCTGTGCCGTGGCGCAGACGGTGGAGGGCAGTGTGTTCGACGCCGCGACGGGCACTGGCGTCGGCGGCGTCAAGGTGGAGCTACTCAAGGGAGCGACGCCGTTTTATGAAACTACCACCGATGGCGGGGGCCGTTTCCGCTTCGACAACGTCAGAGAGGGCGATTACGCGGCCCGCTACCAGTCGCCTGACTATTGGTTGACCGTCGGCCCGTCGGATTACCGGGTATTTCATGTGGCCGCGGAAAGCCCGGTGAAGCTGGAGGTGCGGCTGATGCCGTGGTCCAACATCTCTGGCCGTGTAGTGGATGGCCGGGGCAACGGCGTGGCCAACGCGCGGCTGGAGCTGACCGGGTCGGGGATGGTGGCCAATGGGCGCACCTACCTGCGAACCTCCTGGGGCGGCGGTGGTGGCGGGCAGTTGAATGAGTCCCCTTTGGCTATGACGTTCATGGGGAACACCGACGCCCATGGAAAGTTCGAGGTGCAACTGATGCCCGGCACTTATGGACTCTCGGTGGTTCCGCCGCCGGACTTGAAGCCGCCCGATCCGGAACAGGACGGTCCTGCGCTGGCCTGGATGCGCACCTATTATCCCAGCGTGGCCCTTGCGGAAGGGGCATCGAAGATCGTGCTGTTGCCCGGCGGCGAGGTTTTGGATGTCGAACTCAAGCTGCTGGCGGTCCCCGCGCATGCGGTTCGCGGAGTGGTGCTCAACCCCGACGGCACTCCAGCGCCGAAGGTGGCGATTGCTCAGGAAGAAGCGTTCCGCTCCGCTTCCGTGGAATCCAAGCCCGATGGCACATTCGAGTTTGCCGCGGTGCCGGAAGGCGAATGGCGCTTCACGGCCGACGCGCAGAGGGGCTCCGTGAAACTGCGCGCCACGGAATGGATTGAAGTCACGAGGCACGACCTGGAGAACGTGAAACTCCGCCTCGTCCCGCCGTTGACGGTGCGGGGCAAAGTGGTCGTGGAAGGGGAAAAGGGCTCGTCGCTGCCGCGGCTGCCCTCAATGATCCTGGCTCTCCGTGGCGGCCGCACCAACAGGGAGGGGATTCTGGGGTTGGTGGGGGGAAGCGCCCCGCTAGACCCCGATGCGAACGGCAATTTCATCACCCAGGCCTACCCTGGCGTGTACCGGATCTTTCCGCTGTTGCAGCCGCCCCCGCCGCCCTATTACCTGGATGCGGTCCGGGTTGGCGACGCGGATCTGGCCACGCAAGAAGTGGAGATTTCCTCTGACGCCGCGATCACCGTGGTGTACAAGACCGACGGCGGTTCGGTACTTGGCAGGGCGGAGAACTGTGCCTCGGGCGGAGTGGTGTTGGTTCCCAGCGACCCAGCCCGTCGGCGGCCGGGATTCTCCAAATCGGGACCCTGCGATTCCAGCGGCCATTACGAAGTTCGCGCGGTGCGCCCTGGAGACTACTATGCGCTGGCCTTCGCCGGGAACGGCCCCGTGTTGGCGTTGGATGAGGCCCTCCTCAACCAGGCCGTCAAAGTCACGGTACGGGCTGGCGAAGCGTCGTCGGCCGACCTGCGGACGATTACGCGGCCGGTGTATTAAGTTCCTCCCGATAGATGCGGTGAGGCGAAAAACCCAAGCGCTGAACGAAGCGCGGGCCGGAAAATGGGTGCCGAGGCCGGTTTTGCCGAGATCGAGCCGCTCACGGCCCCGCGCAAATGGGGGGCAGTTTTGAAAGGCTCCGGCTGCCATCCCAATGATTCATTGTCTGTTCATCTGCCAGATACTATACTGGACGTTCCCAATGCCGCGCATACTGCCGATACTGGGCCTCGCCCTGGCCCTGCGCTGTGGCGCATTCGCCCAGACTCCCGCGCCCGCGCTCACCCTGACCTTGCAGGAGGCCATGGAGCGCGCCCGGGCCAACAGCCAACAACTCCTTTCCGCCGATATTGCCGCTCGCCTGGCGCGCGAAGATAAAGTGCAGGCCAAAGCCGCCCTCCTGCCCAGCGTCAACTGGGAGAACGGCTTCAGCTACACCCAATCCAACGGCTCCGATAACAGCCTCACCTTCGTGACCAACGACGGCCCGCGCGTTTACACCAACCTGGCCAACGTGCACGCCGATGTCTACGCGCCCGGCAAGCGCGCGGACTACCAGATGAGCATCGCCGCCGAAGCCATTGCGCGCGCCAAAGTGGAAATCGCGGCGCGCGGATTGACCGCCGTCGTGGTGCAGAACTTCTACGCCATGGCGGTGGCGCAGCGCCACTACAACAACGCGCGCCTTAGCCTTCAGGAGGCCCAACAGTTCGTGGATATCACGCAGAAGCAGGAGGCCGGCGGCGAAGCCGCCCACTCCGACGTGGTCAAAGCGCAACTCACCCTGGACCAGCGCCTGCGCGACGTGCAGGAGGGGCAACTGGCCTACGACAAAGCGCGCATCGGCTTCGCGGTCTTCCTCTTCCCCGACTTCCGCCAGGACTACACCGTCGCCGACGACCTGGACCGCCTCACGCCGCTCTCCGCCTTCCCCGAAATTGCAGCGCTGGCCCAGAAGAGCAACCCGGAAATTCGCGCCGCGCAATCCACCGTCACCCAGCAAACCTTCGGCATCAAGAGCGCCCGCTCCGGCCTGCTGCCTACGCTGTCGGTGGATTATTGGGTGGGTCTTCAGGCCCGTCAATACGCGCTGCACAATGAATTCGGCCAGAACAACATCGGCAACTACGTGGTGGCCAGCCTCAATGTTCCGGTGTGGAACTGGGGCGCGGCGCGCAGCAAGGTGAGGCAGGCCGA
>JADGNT010000289.1 GCA_017883345.1 Candidatus Solibacter sp.
CACCGGCGACACCGTGAACGGCGCAGCGTTGGAAGGGGCCACACCCGGGTCAGTGACGGTGAGAGGGAATGTCCCCGAGAGCGCGCGGAGTTCGGGAGTAATTGCCGCCTGAAGTTGGGTGGAACTGACATACGTCGTGTTGAGCGAGGTACCGGCCCAATTCATCACGGAGTGTGGAACAAATCCGGTTCCGGTCACGGTCACCAGGAAGTACGCTCCGCCCGCATCCACCGGGTTGGGGGAAAGCGACGCGATCGTCGGCACGGCCAGGACGTCGAAGGTCAGGGAAGTAGCGGAGGTGACCTCGTAGAGGGGTTCAGAGATCTGAATGCTGGCGGATTGGGCAGTGCTCAGCAATTCCGCGGGAATCACGGCGGTCAACTTTGTGGAATCCACAAAGTTGGTGAAGATGACCGTCTGCTTGCCTGGGACGTTCCACAGCAGGACGTCCCCGGCCGTAAGACCGATCCCCGTCACCGTGATCGCGACCGCCGGGCCACCTGCCAATGCGGCACCCGGGCTGACGGTTCCCAGAACTGGCGAAATGTGAATCTGGCGCCCGTTGGAGACGGTGCCGTCCGGATTGGCCACCGTGAGGCTCGGATGGCCGGAAAGGGCCCGCAACCCGGGTGTAATTTCGGCGCGGAGTTGGGCGGAACTGACAAATGTCGTGCTCAGTGCGGTCTCCGACAGTCTGGCGACCGCGCCGGAGACGAACCCGCTCCCGGTAATCGTCATCAGGAAAGCCGCTCCGCCCGCATCAATCGGGTCTGGCGACGCGCCCGTGATGACGGGCGGGGTTGCCGCCGATGCGCCGGCGACGAGGATACAGGACAGCCAGAAGATGCGCGGACTCATTGTTTCGCGGCCTTTAAGAACGTAGTCGGTCGAGCCCTCCGGAAATCTCGGGAGTTTTTGCCGAACATCTGGTATAGTATCCGGACATGAGCCGCACCCTGCTAGCACGCCTTTCCGCCGCCGCCCTGCTCTCGACGGGCTGCTGGATCGCTTACACCCAAACCCAGGCGCAGCCTCCGAAACTCACTCTCAGTAAGGTCAAAGACGATCTATACATGATCGAGGGCGATGGCGGCAACGTCGCCGCGTATGTCACCAGCGAGGGCGTGATCCTGGTGGACGATAAATACGAGCAGGACCACGAAGGCATCGTGGCCCAAGTCAAGAGTGTGACCAGCCTGCCCGTGAAGTACATCCTCAGCACCCACTATCATGCCGATCACAGCGGCGGCAACGCCAAATTCCTGCCCACCGCCGAAATCATCTCGACGGCCAATGCCCGCATCAACATCATCAATCGCACACAGTCCAACGCCCCGCCCGGCGTGGCGGCGGCGCGCGTGACGTTCACCGAGGAGACCGCGGTGTTTTTGGGCGGCAAGGAAGTGCGCGCCCGATATTTCGGCCGCGGTCACACCAACGGCGACGCCATCGTCTATTTCCCCGCGCTCCGCACTATCCACACCGGCGATATGATGGCGGGCACGACTCCCCTGATCGACTACCCCGGCGGCGGCAGCGTCGTGGAGTGGGTCAAAACTCTCGACGCCACCATGAAGCTGGATTTCGACACGGTGATCCCTGGCCATGGCGCCGTGACCACCAAAGCGGGGCTGCTCAACTACCGCAACAACGTCGACAAACTGCGCGCACGCGCGGCGGGACTAATCCGCGAGGGCAAGAGCCAGGAAGACGTCGCCAAGGTGATGACCGCCGAGTTCGGATGGGGCCCGACTAGCCTCCAGATGCAATGGAGTCTGCCGGGAATGATGACGGAGCTGAAGTAGGACAGGCCTGGGACTGACAAGACTGCCATGAATTTCTGGCTGACTTTGCCGGAAATTCGCTGGCAGTCCTGTCTGTCCCCGGGTCCTTCTACCTCTTCACCGCCACCGTCTGATCCCCGTCGAAGTACGCCAGGTACGTACTCCCCGCCGGCGCCAGCGACTCCTTCCCGCGATGCCCCGGCGGTTCGATGTTTTTTTCGTTCTTATCCGAGCTTTTTCCCGGGGCCGCCTTCACCTTAAGCTTCGTCCCGTCCACCGCGTCCGCCGCAATCAGCCGGAACATCGGCTTGCCCCCGCGCCGCAGAATGTTCTTCTTACCCAGCGCCAGCACCTCGCCCGTCACCGCGGCGCCCTTGGCGATCACCACCGCGCCGTTCACCTGATAATCCTTCGCCGCCTGGAAGTGCAGCGCCAGGCCCTCCGCGGGATCGTTCGGCACGTCCTCCATCAGCGCGATCTCGAACCGCACGCCGTCCATCAACACCACCGCCCGGGTGGCCGCCGCCGCCGCCGCCTTGCCCGCCGGATTGCGCATGGCCTCGATCACAGACGCCGGCACATCGCTCTTCGAAAGCTTGATGATCTCCTGTGTCGAAAGATCGAACTCCGTCTTCGACGCCCGTATGTGGCCGATGATCACCGCCGCCGGCACCTCCGCCCCCACCATCTCGAGGATGCTCTGATTGGTGAGCACGCTGGCCCCCTTCTTCTCCGGCTCCGGCGCGCGCGGCGCTGCCGGCGCCGCGGGCGAGGTCTCTATGGACAGCCCGGGAATTTCCACGCCGCGTTGGGTGATTCGCACGTTTCTCGACGACCGGCCGCACGTTCCCCAATACGCGAAACTCAGCCCGATCGCGATCCAGATCCACTTGCTGCGCCGCTTCCGCGGCCTCTCCACCGGCGCCACCACCGGCGACGGCGCTTGTGAGGACTCCCGCGGCGGCTGCCACGCCGGCGCTTGCGACACCGGCCTTCCCAGCGGCGGCACGAACCCCGGATTGCTGATCGCGCCCGAATCGAACTTCGCCTTCTGCGCCGCCAGCACCGTGTACATCGCCTCCGTGCTCTGCCAGCGGTCCTTGGGGTCCTTGCGCAGCGCTAGCGTAATGATCTCCACCACTTCCGGCGGTACGTCCGGCACCAGTTCCGCAATCGGCTTGACCTCGTCGCGCAGAATCGCCGTCAGCGTGGTGATCGTCGAGTCGCCCTGGAATGCCTTCGTCCCCGTCAGCATCTCGTACATCACCACGCCGAACGAGAAAATGTCGCTCCGCGCGTCCACCTTCTTGCCCTGCGCCTGCTCCGGCGACATGTACGCCACCGTCCCCAGAATCGAGCCTTCCATGGTCAGCGGCGCCGCCCCGATGGTCTGCGTCTCGTCGGTCAGTTCCGTCGCCACGTTGATCTTCGCCAGGCCGAAATCCAGGATCTTCACCAGCCCCGAATCCGTCACCATCACGTTGCCCGGCTTGAGGTCGCGGTGGACAATCCCCGCCGCGTGCGCCGCGCGCAACGCATCCGCCATCTGCGTGCTGTATTGCAGCGTCTTGGCCACGCCCACGCCGCCCGGCGGAATCAAATCGGCCAGCGTTTTTCCCGACACCAGCTCCATCACCATATACTCGGAGTCGCCCTCCGACACAATGTCGTAGATGGTGATGATGTTGGGGTGATTCAGTCCGGAAGCCGCCTGCGCCTCCTGAATGAACCGCCGCCGCCGGTCCGTATCGCCCGCGCTGGCATTGGTCAGCGCCTTAATCGCGACCATGCGATTCAGCCGCGCGTCCTGGGCCTTATAAATATCGCCCATTCCGCCGGCGCCCAGCTTCTCAATAACTTGGTAATGCGAAATCGTCCGACCGATCACAAACCTAGTTTGTCACGCCACTAGTGCGACCGCAAATCCGTGCGAGCTCTCCACTTGCATCCGTGGAGCGACCTTCAGGTTGCCACGTCGGCGTCCTGGCCGACGTTCTTCGAAGAATGCCGGTACGAATACCGTCATGGCAGGCGGGACGCCTACGCTACAATCGCAACAGATCGCCCTTGCGCTCCGTCGCTTTCGGCCACCACGCTCCCGGCACGAAGAAATCCTGCCACCCCAGCCGGCATTCGTCGATCATCTTCAGCCCGTACTCGCTGCGCCCCAAATCGTTCGGCCCCGTGTTGTTCGTGCCGAAGCTGAATTTGCAGCCCGCCGCCTTCGCCAGCTTGACGAACGGCGCCCCCGGCAGCTTGTAGCGGTCGTTCAACTCGATCGCCACATGGTTGCGCGCCGCCGCGTCCACCACCTGCTGCATCCTCGCCACGGTCCACAGCTTGTCGTAGTCCTTGGCCAGTTGGTCCGGAATGTAGGTCGGGTTCACGTAGATATCGATCGGCTCGTGTTCCAGAATCCCCACCGCGCGCTCCACCAGCGTGTCCATGAACTCCTGCGCGTCCGCGATCACCCCCACCTCATCGGCCATCCACGTCCGCATGCGCTTGCCGCGGCGATCCGTCCACGTCATCGAATCCGTGAAGATGTAGTCGAAGAGCCCCGCCGCCTTGCGCGTGATCATCTGCATCCACTCGCGCCCCTCGGCCTGCATGGCGATGAAGCACGGCTGCCCCTTCATGCTCTCGTAGAATGCGATCACCCCCGCGTCGCTCTCGATGGGGAATCCCTTGCCGCAGTTGACCGCGATCCCGTACCCGATGCCGTCGCGCCGCGACCGCGCCAGCGCCTGCTCGAGCGTGAGCCCGAGTTTCAGATGGACGTGGTAATCCACCATCGGATAATTATTCCGCCCCACATCGATGATCTTGCGGAACGTCGCGTCCACCACCGGCGCTACCGCCCCCGGCGCCGTCGCATCGTCCGCCAGCGGACGCACGCGGATGCTTCGGAAGCGCGCCACACTCCCTGGATTGTGGCCTTGCAGCGCGAACGTGCCGCGGTCCAGGAAGCGCCCCGTTTCCGGGCCTGCGGGAATCACCGGCGGCGTGGGCTCGGTGTAGTCCACCACCAGCATGCCGTCCAGCCGCACCTGCACGTTCTTGCCGCGCACCAGCACGTGCATCTTGAACCACTGGCCGTCGTTGATCAGTTGCTTGTACACATTGCGCAGCCCGTACAGCGACCCCGTCTTCTTGCGCTCGCGATACGTCCCCTCGCCCCCGGCCGTGTTATTGATTTGGACCTCGAAGCCCTTCGTCGGGAAGCCGGTCTCCTGGTACGCCGTGTGAAAGTAGACCCCCGAGTTGCACGCCGTTTGCGCCAGCGCCTCCACTTCGAGCTCGAAGTTCTTGAAATCCCGCCCCGTATAAAACAGGTGCGACCGCGCCCCGTCCGCCACAATCTGCCCGTCGCGGACACTCCAGGCGTCCTTGTGTTCGCTGGGACGCCACCCGTCCAGATTCTTCCCGTTGAACAACGGGATCCACGCCTCGTCCGCCGCCAACAACGGCAACGAGGCTAGTCCGCCCACAAACGCCCGCCGCGAAAGTTTCACAGATACAGTATATGTCCAAGAGGCAACCACGGAGCAGGTCGCCGCTAAACGTGGATCGGCGCGTTAGCAGCTAGGGCAAATCGAGTACCTGGGCAAGCCAGTCCGGCGGGTCCTCCACCAGGAAGCGGATGACATTCTTCTCCGTCTCCATGAGGAGCTTCGGTGGTCCGCCGACTGCGGAATTGTCGTACACCCAAAGGTCATCCATCTCGGCCACTGCTCGAGGCAGATTCCCAAGGCTCGATTGGTAGATTCGCCGAAGGGTCGCTTCCGAAGCGCAGTGTCCTCCGGCGTCTGCCCGGATCTTGATGCGATCCAAGTGCATGGCGAAGTCCTTCACGGCGAGGTAGCGCATCTCGGTTAGGAATCCAGCCGCCTTGGCAGAGCGCGCCTGTTCGAACGTAACATCGCTACGCAACGTTGTCTCAATCGCGAAGCTGCTTCGCGTCTCAATACAGTCCGAAACAAAGGCCTCGAACTCCCGGTTGACGACCCTGCGGATATCGGTCGGGATGCCGAGGTATGAGCCATTCAGCTCGGCGGCGCGGTCATCTGCGTTGAAGTGTGCGACTCCAAAGCTCGCGACAGGGAAAATGGAAGACTTGCCGCCCCCGGGGGGACCGGCGACCACGATCATCGTGGGAACCATCAGCCGCCGTAATCGCGATCCTGGCCGTCCCGCATGTCGGCGGGAAGGTCGGTTCGAATTCTGTGTCCTTCGGCGTCGATGACCTCCGCGCGGCGCAGACGCTCCGCCACGTCCTTCGCCCGCTGGACAGCAGCCGAATAATGCGGATCCGCCTTCGGCTTCTGACTCCTGGCTTTCGGAACTGGAATCGTCTTCACTGGTCCCATTCTAACCGAGGCGGCGATTCTCTGCACTTCGTGTGCCGAGCAGACCTCTAGGACAGTGGTGACGCGGGTTTGATAGTCCACGCCACGGATCTCGTCGAAATTCCTCTATGCAAGCGATTTCAAGATTTGATTGACTCTACCAGCGCCTTGATCTATCGTCACAACTTGGGGAACCGATGAACCGCACCACCATCCCGCTCACCATCTTCGCCACCGCGTTCGCCTGGCTGATCGCTCCGGGAGCGGCCGCGCCCGCGGAGCCGGAAGTTCTCAAACTCTCCGGCGACGTGGAAGGCGTGCACGATCCCGTCATCATCAAACAGAAGGACGAGTACTACGTCTTCTGCACCGGCGGTGGGCGCGGGGGAACCGGCGGCATCATCCCCATCCGCACTTCCAAGGACCTCGTCCACTGGACCAACGCCG
>JADGNT010000290.1 GCA_017883345.1 Candidatus Solibacter sp.
ATGGGCCTACACGGGAGGCTTGCAAACGGCGGCGCAGGGGTGTAAATATCGTCCAGGCTTATGCCGCAACGATCAGCACGGAGCGCACGGCCGGAACGGTCGAAGCGTGGTCCGCGGGTCGCGCCATTGGCGGACGCGGTGGAACACAACCATGAGTTAATTGAAGAAGTACTCGCGGGGATTGGCGCCAAGCGGGCGGGCGTGAAATTCGGCGCCAGCAAGGCGCTGCGGATTATGAGCGAGCGGCTGCCCGAGCTGCTTTATCGGCACTTCGACTTCTTCGCGGCGATGCTGGACCACGACAACCAAATCCTGAAGTGGAATGCGACGCTCACGCTCGCCAACCTGGCGCGGGTGGATCGCGCGGGAAAGATCGAAGCCATCCTGGACCGGTACCTGGACCTGATCTCCGGGCCGAACATGATCACGGCGGCGAATGCCATTCGCGGGGCTGCCATCATCGGCCTGGCCAAACCACACCTGGTGAGACGCATTTTGCTGCGCATCATGCGGGTGGAGCGCGTGGAATACGCCACGCCGGAGTGCCGCAACGTGGCGATCGGGCACGCCTTGCGGGCGCTGGAACAACTGGCCGATCTGCTGCCCGACCGGCGGGTGCTGCGGCTGTTTGCGGCGCGCCAGTTGGGGAATCCGCGGCCGGCAACCAGCGCGAAAGCGCGCAGGTTTCTGAAAGCGCGGAAGAAAACGGCTTAGGGGACAGACCTGCCTGTCCCAAGGCGCTCCTTTTGCGCCGCGTGGCGGGTGCCCTCTGGGCGCGGGTCGGTCCCCGGGTTGTCTGTCCCCCCCGGTCTGTTTGTCCCCCATCTGTCAAACGATGTGCAGGTCTTTCGGCGTGGAGGTGAGGACCTCGCAGCCGGTTTCGGTGACCACCACGGTATCTTCGACGCGCACGCCGCCGAAGCCCTCGATGTAGGCGCCGGGTTCGATGGTGATCGCCATACCGGGGCGCAGGCGGTGGCGATCGCGCTTGCCGAGCCGGGGCGGTTCGTGGATCTCCAGGCCCAGGCCGTGGCCGGTGGAGTGGATGAAACAATGGTCGAGACCATAGCCGGCGAGGACGCGGCGCGCGGCGGCATCCACGCTGACCGTGGTGACGCCGGGGCGTACCGCGTCGATGGCGGCGAGTTGCGCCTCCCGCACGGCGCGGTACATGCGTTTGACTTTGGCGTTGGGGGCGCCCACCGAGAGCATGCGCGTCATATCGCTGGCGTAGCCGTCCTGAAAGGCGCCCATGTCGACCACTACGAGGTCGCCGGGCGTAAGGCGCGCGGCGGTGGGTTGCGCGTGGGGCAGGGCGGAGCGGACTCCGGCGGCAACGATGGTCTCGAAGCTGGGCTTTTCGGCGCCCAGCCGGCGCATGCGGTATTCGAGTTCGGCGGCGAGATCGCGTTCGCGGATGCCGGGCTTGATGCGGGCGATGGTCTGCTCGAAGGCGCGAGAGTTGGTCTCGACGCTTTGACGGATGAGGACGAGTTCGGCGGCGGATTTCACCATGCGCAACTCTTCGATCCAGCCGGTGACCGGTTCCAGCGAGGCGCGCAAGGGGAGCCGCGACTTGATGGACTCGAAAGTGTCGCAGGTCATGCGCGCGGGCTCGTAGCCAATCCGCTTGACGCCGGCTTTGCTCAGGGTGGCCAGCAGGTCCAGCACCAGCGGCCCTTTGGAGACGCGGATCTTGCAGGTGGATTCCTGGGCGGCCTGCGTCTTGTAGCGCGGGTCCGTGAACAGGATGCTCCGCCCGGGAAGAATCAGCAGGGCGCCGTTGCTGCCGGTGAAGCCGGAGAGGTAGCGCAGGTTGGGACTGAAGGCCACCAGCAGGCAATCGAGTTTACGTTCCGGTAGCGCGGCGGCAACGGCCCGCCGGCGCTGTTCGTATTGGCTATTTTCCACTCTGCAATTCCTTGGCGAGGATCTGGGCACGCTCGGCGAGGGCATCCGCCTGGCGCAGGTCGTTGTGCTTCTCGGCTTCTTCGGAGAGCGCGAGGAAACTCCGGATCGTAGCTTCCACGTTTTGCTGGGCGCTGGTCTTCGGGCGCCGGCCGAGCTGATCCAGAATCTGATTGGCCTCGCGACGGCGGCCCTGTGCCCGATCGTGGAGGCGCTTTAACTCGGCGGGCGAGATAATTTCCTGGACGGTTTCGCGCGGCTCGGTTGGCGAGGCGGCGGCGGCGGGCGGGCTGGCGGGTTGGCCGGCGGCCGGGCTGACGGCCGGGATGCCGCGCCGCGAGCGGGCCGGGGCGGCGGCGGGCGGCGGCTCCGGCGGTATGGTTTCGGTGGCGAGGGCCGCCGGGTCCACAGGCTGCGGCTGGGGTAGCTCGACCCGGGTTTGAGGGATAGAGAGCGCCGGCGGAGGCGGCGCGGGTGCGGGGTTGACGACGGGCTTCGGCGCCGCCGGCGGGGCGGCGGACTTTGCCGGATTGCCGCGCAGCGAGCAGCCGGCAAGCAGGATGCTGAAGACAGCGGTGAGGAGTGCCTTGGCTTTCATGGATCACACCGCGATGGGCAGACGGATCAGGAAGGTGGTGCCTTTTCCCGGCTCGCTGGTGAAATCGATTGTACCATCGTGAAGTTGCACGATCCGGAAGGTCATGGCCAAACCAATTCCCGAACCTTCCTTTTTGGTGCTGAAGTAGAGGCGAAAAATCTTTTCGCGCAACTCGGGAGGGATGCCCGTGCCGGTGTCGGAGATGCGCAGTTCCGCGGTGTCCTCGCTGGCCGAGGCTTCGAAGCGCAGTTCGCCGCCCTCGGGCATGGCCTGCATGGCGTTGAACACCACGTTGAGCATGGCCTGTTTCAGCAGGTCGCGATCCACGCGCACTTCGACGCCTCCGGCCTCCTGACGGACCGACACCCGGATGTTGGCGGCGGCGGCCTGCGGGCGCGCCAGATCGACGATCTCGCGCACCAGGTCCTGCATGGGGACGTTGTCCAACTGCAACTCGACGGGGCGGGTGAAATCGAGGAAGGTGCGCACCACGCGGTCCAGGCGGAGAATTTCACGCGAAATGATTTCCATTTGTTCGGCGACATCCGTGTCGCCGCGGGAGAGCTTGGAGCGCGCCACCTCGACATGCAGCAGGATGGCGTTGAGCGGATTTTTCACCTCGTGGGCGACGCCGCTGGTGATGCGGCTGATGGCCGAGAGGCGGTCGGCGGTCTGGAGTTCGCGGTTGATCTTGCGCTGCGCCTCCGGGTCGCGCACGCGGACCAGGATGCCGCTGGCGCCGGCGGGCCCGCCGGGAAGGCTCTCCAGTATGTCCACGGAGAGCAGCACCACGGCAGGGCCTGCAAGGGCTTGGCCGGGCGCGGCGAGAGGAACGCGGCGGTTGCGGATGGCGCGGCCGTTTTGCGAGGATTGCGCCACCAGAAGGCCCAGCGTGGTGGAGGGCGGGAACACGCCGGACACCAATTGCCCGGGAAGATCGGCGCGGTCGCGGCCGAGAAACTTCTCGACCGATCCGGAGGCGAAGACCAGGCGGAATTCGCGGTTGAAGATAAAGACGGCGTCTTCCAGATCCTGCAGCAGGTGGTCGATGTTGCCGCGCAGGTCGGAGACTTCGAATTGGGCCCCGCGCAGGCGCTCGCCGAGCAGACTGACTTTGGACGCCATCACCGAAAGTTCGTCGCTGGCGGTCTTGCCCGAGGGCAGGTTTTCGGGCTCGTAATCGCCCGTGGCGACGCGATCGAGCATTTGTCCGATGTGGCCGAGGCTGCGGAAGAGAGCCATGGAGAACAGGAACGTCAGCAGGACGGCGCCGGCCACGCAGAGAATCGCCACTTGCGCATTTTGATAAAGCGTGTCCTTGAGCGAGGGGCGGATCAGCGCCGGGTAGATGACCACGCGCACGTAGAAAATGGTGGCCCCGCTGGAGCCGACCGGGTCCTGCAGCATGTAGTACTGGCGGTCCTTGAACAATAGTACGTTCAACTTCTCGAACCAGCCGCGCTGCAGCACCAGCGTACTGAAATCCGTGGGGTAAGCCGTGCTGCCGATGCGGTTTTCGAGCGTGCTGGCCAGCACCTCCTGGTTCTGCGCCGACACCATGTCAATGCAGAGGACCCCATTGGGCGAGCGCAGCAGATTCAGAAGGTTGCGTTTGAGCTCCGGATCGCGCAGTGCTTCGCGCAACGCCACGTCGCGCCGGCGATTGTGCGTGTCGACGACTTCTTCCCGGGCCACATCCTTGATGACCTCGGCGCGCTCCAGGGTGGCTTGCAGTTCGAGTTCCATGAAACGGCACAGATCCACTCCGGAGACCGCCGTGACGATGACGGTGGCCAGCAGCACGGAGCCGAACGTCACCTTGGTCTGGAGCGTCATGACTCACTCGATGGCGAGGAGCAGTTTGCCTGCGGTCTTACGGGATTCCAGATCGCGGTGCGCTCTGGCGGCATCGGCCAGCGGATAGGTATGATCGATGCGCAGGCGGAGCTTGCCGGCATCCACCGCGTCGAGCACTTCACCGGCGCGCCAGAGGAGTTCCTCGCGCGTCAGCAGGTAATGGCCGAGGCTCGGGCGGGTGAGGAACAACGAGCCCTTGCTGTTGAGAATGGCCGGGTCGAAGGCCGGTACGGAGCCGCTGGATTGACCAAAGAGCGCCAGCGTGCCCCGCGGGCGCAGCGAGTTGAGGCTTTTCTCAAAGGTGGTCTTGCCGACGGAATCGTAGACCACATCGACGCCGCGGCCACCGGTGAGGCGCCGGGCTTCGACGTCGAACTCCTGCTCGGTATAGAGGATGATTTCGTCGGCGCCGGCTTGGCGCGCGATTTGCGCCTTTTCCGCGGTGGAAACCGTGCCCAAGACGCGGGCGCCGATGTTTTTGGCCATTTGCACCGTCAATCCGCCGGCGCCGCCCGCGGCGGCGTGCACCAGGCAGGTGTCGCCGGCTTTGAGCGGAAACGTGGAGTGCGTGAGATAGTGAGCGGTCATGCCTTGCAGCATGGCGGCGGCCGCGCTGTGGAAATCGACGTGTGCGGGGATTTTCACCAGTTGGGCGGCGGGCACGACGGCGTACTCGGCGTAGGAGCCGCGCGCCATGGCATAGGCTACGCGGTCGCCGGGCGCGACTTCGGTGACGCCTTCGCCCACCGCTTCCACGGTGCCGGCGCCTTCGCTGCCGATGGCTATCGGCAGGTCGGCTTTGTACAGGCCGGTACGAAAATAGATGTCGATGAAGTTGACGCCACTGGCAACGATGCGCACCAGCGCCTGCCGGGGACCGGGCCGCGGTGTTGGGATGTCGACCAGTTGGAGATTTTCCGGGCCGCCTGGAACGTTGACTTGAATGGATTTCATAGCTCAGTTTTTGCGTAATGCCCGACGGGCATGGGCGGACGTTGCATAGAGTAGCAGATACAGCAAAGTGAACGGGAAGGAAATCAGGCGCACCAGCGTGCGGACCGCTCCCGAGCCGGCCAGGCCTGAGCGAAACAGCACAAATCGGCGAATCGTGCCCAGGTGCATGCGGTCGAACCAGAAGTAATCGCCGTTTTCGTTAATGATGAACAGCTTGGCCGGGATGCGCAGCGCCAGCGCCCATTTCCACTTGGCCATGACAATTTCGCCGGAGCAGACGATCCCCACCAGCGCGTAGCGGTTACGGGCGAGTTCGCCATAGAGCCGTCCGCGGGCGGCGCGCCCACGGTAATCGCCGACGCGGTAGACGCGCGTATTGTGGGGCTCGAAGCCCTTGGGCAGGGTTGCGTAGCAGGTGACCAGATCGATCGGGATCTGGTCGCCCCAGGCCTGGCGGAGTCCGGGGATCAAGCCCTCGAGCAGGCCGCGAGTGCCGCTCTCCACCAGCAGGATGGAGGTGACTTTGGGCAGACGGCCGGTGAGGAAATAGCGCACTATTCCGACTATAACGTGCTGCGCGACAATGAAAGGGAAAGGCGGTCGCCATGAACAAGGTCTTTCACTTCGACGCCCCGCGCGAGAAATACCACTGCGATGCGGCCATTATCTGGTGCTTCGACAATCGCTTTGAGCTGGGATTCCGCAAGTTTTTGAAGCGCATCGGCGTGTCCAATTCGGACCCGATCAAGATCGCCGGGGGCGCCAAGTGCCTGGCGTCGCCGGAGTTGGAAACCGAGCGCGAATTCGTGCTCGAGCAGATCCGCAAATCCATGCACCTGCACGGGACGCGGCGTGTCATCCTGATGCTGCACTCCGATTGCGGCGCCTACGGCGGGCTGGATGGCGGGTTCGGCGGCGATGCGGCGGCGGAGCGGGTGCACCACCACGAGGAATTGCGGCGCGCGGCGGAGAACCTGGTGCGCGCCATCCCGGGGGTGGAGGTGGCGGGCTACTTTGTGGATTTCCAGGGCGTCTGGGAGGCGGACCTGGCGCTCGCGCCAGCGGCTGCAAAGTAAGGGTGGTGGGGCAGGCGCTTTCGCCTGCCAGCTCCGAGCTTCGCTCGGATGCACAAGACGGAGCCTTATGCCACTCACTTCCACTTCGCCGTGAAGATGTTGAACTCGTAGCGCTCCTTGGCGTCCTTGTCGGAGCAAAAGACCAGCGTCTTGCCGTCCGGCGAGAACTCCGGGAACGA
>JADGNT010000291.1 GCA_017883345.1 Candidatus Solibacter sp.
TGGAGAACAACCCCAAGTTCCACGGCGTGGCGCCGACGCAAGACGAATTGAAGCTGGCCCTACAGGAGCTCAACTAACCATGCCTGCCAAAACCAAGTTCGAAATCAAGATGGGCCCTGCCACGCGCGAAGCCTTCGGGCGCACGCTGGTGGAACTGGGGCGCGAGAACAAGGACGTGGTGGTAGTGGACGCCGATCTTTCGAAATCCACCATGACGACATACTTCGCCAAGGAATTTCCCGACCGGTTCTTCTCCTGCGGGATCGCCGAAGCGAACATGGTCGGCGTCGGCGCCGGTTTGGCCATGTCGGGGAAAATTCCGTTTATCGCCAGCTTCAGCGTGTTCGTGATGAATAAGGGCTTCGAGCAAATGCGCATCGGCGCGGCCTACGGGCGCTCGAACCTGAAGGTGGTGGGGACGCACAGCGGCATCTCGATCGGCGAAGACGGGCCGTCGCAGATGAGCATCGAAGAGATTTCGCTGGCGTGTTCGCTGGCCGGCTTTGTGGTGCTGGCGCCGGCCGATGAGAACTCGACCAAGGCGCTGGTGCGCGCCGCGGCGGCCTACGATGGTCCGGTGTTCATCCGTTGCGGGCGGCCCAAGGCGCCGGTGGTGTACGGGGCAGATCGGAAGTTCGAGATCGGTAAATCGGTCGAGGTGGCCGCGGGGACGGACATCGCCTTGATCGCCAACGGACTGCTGGTGGCGCAGGCACTGCTGGCGGCGGATCTGCTGGAAGACGAGGGCGTGTCCGCGCGGGTGATCGATATGCACACCGTGAAGCCGCTGGACCGCGACGCGATCGGCCGCGCGGCGGCGGAGACCGGCGCCATCGTGGTGGCCGAAGAACACCTGGTGGACGGCGGGTTGGGCGTGCGCGTGGCGCAGGCGGTAGCGGAAACCAATCCGTGCGTGATGGAGTTCGTGGGAATTCACAACCGCTATGCGGAGAGCGGGCATCCCGACGAGATGCTGGAGAAATACGGACTGGTGGGGCGCGACATCGCCGCGGCCGCTCGGAAGGCGCTGGCGCGCAAGCGCTAACCGGCCCATGCAGGATGCCGGATCGCTAGCGGAGATATTCCTTCACCAGAGCCCGGCCTGCCAGTGGATGGTTTCGGCGGACGGCGCATTTGCGCGTTTCTATGGCGACCCGCTGCCGCTGTTTGGCCGTTCGGCGGCGCAACTTGTGGGGCGGGTCCCCGGTGACGTGCTGGGGCCCGATGAGGCCACCGCCTGGCGGGGGCGTTTCGCGCGCGCGCTGCGCGGCGAGATGATGCTGCTGCGCGAGCGCCGAACCAAGGGCACGTGGTACGTGACCGTATTCCCGCTGCGGATCGAAGGCAAGATCCAGTTCGCCGGCGGCAGCGCGCGGGAAATCACGCCGTGGGCCGTGGCCGAACAGGAGTTGCGCCACACCGTGCTCGGCGCCCTGAAAGCGCAGGAGTTCGAGCGCACCATGGCCTCCAGGTTTCTGCACGATTCGGTGGGACAGAATCTCACCGCATTCGGGCTGCAATTGGATTTGATCCGCATGGACCTGGAAAGCCTCTCGCCGGATACCTGCCGGCGCATCGGCGATATCCAGAAACTGCTGGAAGAGATGATGGAAAGCGTGCGGGAATACAGCTACGAGCTGAATCCCTCGACGGTGGAACGGGCCGGACTGCGGCCGGCGCTGGACCGCCTGGCGGGGAGAATTCGGACGCGCTTTCCAGGCACGCTGCGGCTGAAGGTGGACCCCTCGTTGAAGCTCGACCCGGAACTGGCGACCGCGCTATACCAGATCTTGCAGGAGGGCGTGGAGAACGCGGTGCAACATTCCGGTTGCTCCGCGATCGAAATCGCGGTAAAGTCCACACGTACCGGCACTGTTTTGGAAGTGCGCGATAATGGGCGGGGCTTCGATCCGGCGGACCTGGTGTCCGGAGGCCGGGGACTGGGCCTGTTGAGTATGGAGCACTACGCCGCGCAGGCCGGTCTTGAACTGACCATTACGAGTACGCGGGAAACAGGAACCACGGTGCGGGCCGCGACGCCGGAAGCCGCCGAGAGATAACTATGCCGTTCGACATTGTGCTTGTCGATGATCATAAGCTGGTTCGCGATGGCGTGCGAACCATTTTGGAGCGCGGGGCGGAGTTTCATGTGGTGGGGGAGGCCGAAAACGGCGCCGACGCCGTGCAACTCTGTAAGAAGACCGCGCCGGACCTTGTGCTGATGGATATCGGGCTGCCGGGCATGAACGGCATCGAGGCGACCACGGAGTTGCTGCGCCACTGTCCCGGCGTGAAGATTGTGATTCTCTCGATGTACGACGATGAGAACTCGGTGGTGAGCGCGATCCGCAGCGGCGCCCGCGCGTTCGTGCTGAAGAAGGCGTCGTCGGGCGAACTGCTGGACGCCCTGCGCACCGTGGCGCGCGGCGGGAGCTACCTGAGTGCGCAGGTTTCCGACCGGTTGCTGCAACGGATTCAGCGCGGCGACCTGGACGCGCACGAGCGCAGCCCGCTGGAATCGCTGTCGCCGCGCGAGCTGCAGGTGCTGCGGCTGGTGGCCGAGGGCAAGACCAGCAAGGATATCGCGGTGATGCTGGATCTCGGCCTGCAAACCATACGCAGTTACCGGAAGACGATGATGAAGAAGCTCGGCGTCAATAATGTGGCCGGGCTGACGCAGCTTGCGCTGGCCGCGGGCATTACTCACTGGAACAAACCCGATGCTAACTCCCTGGGGTGACTTTGCGGTCGCCGACGCGCACGTTCACTTCTTTTCCCGAAAGTTCTTCTCCGCACTGGGTTCGCAGGCGGGCAAGACGGCCGAGCAGGTGGCCGAGTCGGCGGGCTGGGTGCTGCCGCCGGAAGATCCGGCGGAGTTGGCGCGCTCGTGGGCGGCGGAACTCGACGCGCAGGGCGTGACGCGCGCCGCGCTGATCGCTAGCGTCCCGGGCGATGAGGCCTCGGTGGAGACCGCCATGGCGGAGTACCCGGACCGGTTCTTCGGGTTCTTCATGGTGAACCCGCTGGAAGAAAGCGCGGTAGAGCGGGTGCAGATCGCGCTGCGCTGCGGTTTGCACGCGGTATGCCTGTTCCCGGGGATGCACCGCTACGCATTGTCGGACCCTCGTGCCGAAGGGGTGATACGGGCGGCGGCAGGCTTCGGCGGGCGCGCCGTATTCGTGCATTGCGGCGTGCTGACGGTGGGGATCCGTAAGAAGCTTGGGTTGCCATCCCCCTTCGATATGCGATTCTCCAACCCGCTGGAGTTGCACTCCATCGCGCTGCGCTATCCGGGGCTGAAATTCGTCTTGCCGCATTTCGGCGCCGGCTACCTGCGCGAGGCGCTGATGCTGGCCGACCTTTGCCCGAACGTCTACCTGGACACCTCGAGCGGCAATTCGTGGATGCGGTATGAAGGGCTCGATCTGAAGACCGTGTTCCGGCGCGCGCTGGATGTAGTGGGCGCCGGGCGGCTGCTCTTTGGCACGGACTCCTCGTATTTCCCGCGCGGTTGGAACTACGCGATCTTTGAGGCGCAGACGCGAGCCATGCTGGATCTGGGGATCAGTACTGCGGACGCGCGCCTGATTATCGGGGAGAATCTGCCGCGCTTGTTCGCGGGGTAAGATCGATCTTATGGAACTGGCGATTCAAATACAGATCGAGGAATTGCCGGAAGGCCTATTCCTGGCGACCTCCGATGAACTTCCCGGCCTCGTGGCGCAGGGGCGGACGGTTGCGGAAGCACTCGAAATCGCGCGCGACGTCGCTCGGAAACTGATTGAAGCCAGGCGCGAGCGCGGCGGCGTTCCGAACTTGCCAAGTACCAGTCAACGGCGAGACTACACGATCGTGGTCGCGGCGTAAATGGGCCGGCTGGCAGGATTCCGATACCGGGAAATCGTCCGGAAGCTGAAGCTGCGCGGCTTCGAGTTCGACCGTCAGGCCGCGGGGTAGCCATGAAATCTGGTTCAATCCCCGCACGAATCGTTATACAGCCGTGCCGAATCATCCGGGCGACATGCCGGAAGGAACGCTCCGGGCGATATTGAGGCAGGCGGGAATCGAGGCGGACGACTTCCTGCGGGCGTGAATCATTGTAGGGCCGGTATTGGGGCCTACGGTGGGCCTCCCCGCGGGCGATGCGAGTTAAACTGGCGTTGGTATGCAACGCCGGACGTTCCTCGCCTCCGCGCTCGCCCTGCCCGCGATGCGCGCCTCCCGAGCCGCCGGTCAGTTCGACCTCGCCGCCATCGAGCGGACGCGCGTGCTCAAGGCCGCCAATAAGTATCTCGGCGAAGCGCCGGTCACCGTCACCGCCGCCGGCAGTCCACGGAGCGCCGGGGGCAAGCACGATTTCTTCAGCGAAGGCGATTACTGGTGGCCCGACCCGGCGAATCCGCGGGGGCCCTACATCCAACGCGACGGCATGACCAATCCGGATAACTTCGTGGAGCACCGGCGCGCCATGATCCGGCTCAGCCTGGCGGTGCCCGCGCTGGCCGCGGCGTACAAGATCACCAAGGATCGCAAGTACGCCGAGCATGCCGCCACCCACCTGCGCGCCTGGTTTGTGGACGAGGCCACGCGCATGAACCCGAACCTCGAATACGCGCAGGCCATCCAGGGGCGCTTCACGGGCCGGGGCACCGGGATCATCGACACGCTGCACCTGATGGAAGTGGCGCGCGCTGCCTGGCAACTCGATCTGAAACCGGCCGATCTCGCGGGGATGAAGGGCTGGTTCGCGTCTTATATCGATTGGATGACGACGCACCCCTACGGCATCGCGGAGCGCGACGCCAAAAACAATCACGGCACGTGCTGGTGCACGCAGGTGGCGGCGTTCGCCCAACTCACCGGCAACCGGGAACAACTGGAGTGGTGCCGCAACCGCTATAAGACGGTGCTGATTCCCAATCAGCAGGCCGCCGACGGCAGTTTCCCGCAGGAACTGGCGCGCACCAAGCCCTACGGGTACTCGCTATTCAACCTGGATGCGATGGCGATTCTGGTGCAGACGCTGAGCGCCAAGGAGGACAATCTCTGGACGTGGCAACTGCCCGACGGGCGCGGCATGGCGAAGGCGATGGCGTGGATGGTTCCGTTCATCGCCGACAAGAAGGGGTGGCCCAAGCCGCCGGATGTCATGTACGACAAAGAGTGGCCGGTGCGCCAGCCCTGCCTGGTGTTCGCGGGGGTGGCGCTCGACAAACCGGAGTACATCGCCCTGTGGAAGAAGCTGGAAGCCGACCCGACGGTGGAAGAGGTGCTGCGCAATTTCCCGGTCCGCCAACCCGTGCTGTGGTTTTAGTCGAGCGGGCGCCCCGCCTGCCATGCCGGTATCCCTACCGGCATTCTTCGAAGAACGCTGGCGCTGCAACTTGAGCGGCCGCTCCACGGATGCGGCGCCGCACTACCCTAGTTTTCCGAGTTCCAGTTCTTGCCCAGGAACGCGCCCTTCACCATGGCGAAAACTATGGGTATGCCGCGCTGCTTCTGGTCAACCTCCAGGGAAGAGACGACCTTCGCGAAGGCGTGCAATTCGAGGGAGGTCATTTGCGTTTCCAGTTCCGCTTCACCAAGGACCGCCTTATCGACCTCTTCCTTGCTCTTGCCCGCGGCGATGGCCTCGGCGATCGCCAACCGGCTCTTGTTCATCTGGTCTTGGATCGGGGTGGCTTCCTTCTGCGCCTCGTCCATGGCCGCCTTGACGTCTTTCTTCTGGTCCTTACTGAGCTTGAGCGCTTCGGTCAGACGGTCGAGCCGCGTGCCTCCGCCTAAGCCCATACTGGGCATGCCACCGCCGCCGCCGCGCGAGCCACCACCACCGCCGCCGCGCTGGGCAAACACCAGCGTCGACGCCAAAAGTCCGGCCAACAGAATCCGGCTCAGCATCTACTGCCTCCCCTCGCCTCTACCCTGGCCGCCTCTGCCGCGGCCCGCTCCTCCGCCCGGCATGCCGCCGCCGGCGAACATTCCGGCCATCAGCTCAAACGCCTGCGGCGCTTTGGACTGCTGGTTGGGCTGGAGCAGCGCATATAGCTTGCCGAAGGCCTCGGCCTCAATGCCCGTCATTGTCGCGCTGACGTTGGTGTACCCGCCTAAGAGCTTCTTGAGGTCTGCCTCGCTTGCCTTGCCGGTGATGGCGTTGGCGATCACTACGCGGCCTTTAGTGAGCTGATCGCGCGCCGGAGCCGCCTTCTCCATCGCCGCCGAGAGAATCTTGGTGGCCTCTTCCTTCTGGTCCTTATTGAGCTTGAGCTTGTCTAAGAGCATTTCCTGCTTGCTCAGACGCCGCACCTGGGGCATTCCGGCGCCCATGTCGCCGCTCCTGCCGCCACCACCGCCCATCCCGCCTTCGTCGCCGCCGCCACCTCCGCCGCCGCGTTGCGCGGAGGCGAGACCAGCGGCCAGTACTGCCGTTAGCAATAATCGCACCAACATAAAATCTCCATTTCCGCAAAGCGCCGGGCACATTCGAGCCCCACGCTCCGCGCCATCCCGCCTGTTCAGGCTTCCCAACGATTAAATCACGATTTCACTTTGGATGCAGTGCTATCGAGTTGC
>JADGNT010000292.1 GCA_017883345.1 Candidatus Solibacter sp.
GCTTTCTCCAACGCGGCGGCCCAACGATACGCCATCAGCAGTTGCAGATCGAAGAGCGCCGCGCTGCCATCGGCGTCCTGCGGTGCGTCGCCGTTGGGCCACTCCGGGACCCAGTCGAAGTAACGCCACCAGGGCAGGGAACCGAGCGACCCGTTCTCCTTCTGATAGCCTTCGAAGAAGCTGAGCACGGTACGCACGCCGGGCAGCATGCGGCGCACGAAGGGGACGTCGGCCACGTACCAGTGGTAATCGTGCACCATCCCGACCCACCAGAGCGCAAACCCCGGGATGTACTGCTCCAGGCGCGTGGGATAGCGGCTCATGGTGCAGCCGTCGCTCTGCCGCGAGTCGTTGAGCAGGTCGATGGCGTTGCGCATCAAGCGCGCGTCGCCGGTCTGGAACAGCGAGACCAGGCATTGCACGCGCGTGTCGCCCGCGTACTGCAACTGCTCGTAGTAGGGGCAATCCATGTAGGTCTCGTGGGCGCACAATCGCGCGGTGCGCCAGCCGACGTCGAGGATCTGGTTCAGCTCAGGCAGGCCGGCGTCGAATTTCGCCTGGCGCACGAAGGGGAAGCCCGTGGCGGTGGCGGAGATGCCTTCCACGGTGACCGGTTCGTCGCGGGTTTCGATCTCCAGTTGCAGATAGCGGTAGCAGCGCCACCACAGCGGGCGAAATACGCGGCGCGCTCCGCCATCCAGCACGAACTCATCGTAGTTGCCGATGAACTCCTTGCCCTCGATTTCGTTGCGATTCCCCTTCTCGCGCGGCGACGTTTTGAACAGTGCCTCCGCGTAGCGCATGCGGACCACGGCGCCCTTGCCGCCCGAAACGGTCAATCTCGGATATGCCGTGGTGAGGTACCCTTGATCGAACAGCACGGTAGTTTTCGAGTTGGCGACGTTAGCGAGGCTTCCCTGGCGCACGGTGAGGGACTTCTCGGCGCGCTCCTCCATCATCGGAATGGTGCGCGGCACCAACATCCACCGGGAGTGCACGTCGCGAGCCTCGCGGCCGGCCGCCGGCGCCACCACCGCCGCCGGTGTCCACGCCGAATCGTCGAACTCCGGCGACTCCCATCCCCAGGGATGCGCCGCCGCGTTCACCCGGTCGCCGGGACCCGCGGCCCAATACCCCCGCACTGTGCCGCTGGTAATCGCCACCGGAGCGTAGGCTTGGTTGCGGGCGCACTTCCACGAGGGGCCGGTATCGGCAACAAGTTCCGCTGGGCCATCACCCTGCAAGACGAAGCCCGTCTCCAGCGTGATCTGCGCCTCCGGCGCATGCTCGCCGAAGTTCCACACCACCGCCGCCAGCACGTTTTTTCCAGGCCGCAGGAAGCCCGCGATGTCCACCGTCTCGTAGCGCCAGTGGAACAGGTCGCCGCGCGCCGGACCCCACGCCGCGCGCTGCCCGTTGACGAACAACTGATAGCGGTTGTCGCCGCTGGCGTGCACCAGGAAGCGCTCGGGCCTGGCGGCCAACTCGAAGGTCTTGCGGAAGTGATAGACGCCGTACTCTGTCTGCGGCGCCTTGGGGACGGCGATCCACCGCGCGGTCCACACGCGTCGCAAGAGGGATTGGCCGCGCAACAGCGGCGCGGTTCCGGCGGCCAGTAAGAAACTGCGCCGCGTGAAATCGACTAGGGCTGACATGTTGTCTCCTAACGTCCTCCTCCGAGCTTCGCTCGGATAGACAGGCCAGGAGGCCTGTCCTACCTACCTACGCCGGCTGAAAAGCCGGCGGCAGCCAAGAATGGCTACGCTACCAGACCCGGCAGGCTTGCGGCCTCACCATGGGTTGTCCTGCATTGCACGAGAATGCCTTGGCGAATTCCGGCATGTTCCCGACCACGCCGTTGATGCGATACTCTTCCGGGGAATGCGGGTCGGTGATGGCGTTGGCGCGCTTGCTTTCGGGGCGCTCGTCGCCGCAAGCCCACTGGGCAAAGCCGATGAAGAAACGCTGGTCCGGGGTGAAGCTGCCGAAGGGCTCCAGTTTCTGGGCCGCGGTGGCGCTCTTCCAGGCGTTGTATGCCAGAATCAGGCCGCCCAGATCCGCCACGTCCTCGCCCAGCGTCAGCTTGCCGTTGATCTTGATCTCGTCGACGACGGTGTATTGCGAGTACTGGTTCGAGATGCAGGTGGCGCGCTTAATAAACTCATCGGCGTCCTTCTTGGTCCACCAGTCCTTCAAGTTTCCTTTGGCGTCGAACTGGCGGCCTTCGTCGTCGAATCCGTGGGTCAGTTCGTGGCCGATAGTGCCGCCGGTATTGCCGTAGTTGGGCGCGTCGTCCAGCTTGGCATCGAAGAGCGGCGGCTGCAATACGCCCGCCGGGAAGTTCATGTCGTTGGTCTGCGGGTTGTAATAGGCGTTCACCGTGGGCGGGGTCATCAACCACTCCTTGCGGTCCACCGGCTTGCCAATCTTGGCCAATTGCCGCCGGGATTCGAACTCGCTGGCGCGCTCCACATTGCCGGCGAAATCGCCCGGCTCGATGCGCAGCGCGCCATAGTCGCGCCACTGGTCCGGGTAGCCGATCTTGTTCACCATGGTGTGCAGCTTTTCGAGCGCCTTCTGGCGCGTGGCTTCGCTCATCCAGGGAACCTGGCGCAGGTCGGCGTCCATCGCCTTTTCGATCTCCTTGACCATGGCCAGCGCCTGTCCCTTCACGTCGCTGGCGTTCGTCTTGGCGACGAAGACCTGTCCCAGCGCCTCGCCAAGATCCAGGTCCACCAGCCGGACGCAGCGCTTCCATCGCGGCGGCGGCGCCTTCACGCCGCGCAGATGTTGGCTGAAGAAGTCGAAGTCCTCCTGGACAAAAATGGCGGAGAGATAGGGCGCGCGATTGTGCGCCGCGTGCCAGCGGAGATAAGTCTTCCACTGCGCGATGGGGCGCGCCTTGAGTTCCTTCTCCACCTCCGCGTAAAACTCGGGCTCGGTCACGTTGACCATGCCCGTGGCGGCGAGGCCGCTCGCCTTCCAGTAGGCCGCCCAGCCGAAAGAGGGCGTCATGGTTGCCAGTTTGGCGCGCGGCATTTTGTGGAACTGCTGGTAGGGGTCGCGGCGTTCCACCCGCGTGAGCGACGCTTTGGCGAGCGCCGTCTCGATCTCCATGACGGTTTGCGCTTCGGTCTTCGCCGCCGCGGGCGCATCGCCGAGCAGTTCGAACATGCGCGCTACGTGTTCCAGGTATTTGGCGCGCGTCTCCTCGCTCTTGGCGTCGGTTTTGGTGTAGTAATCGCGATCGGGCAGTCCCAGGCCGCCGGCCGACGCGAAGGCGATCACCTGTTCGGAGTTGGCGAAATCCTGCGAGGAGCCGAACCCGAAGATGGCGTTGCTGCGCGCCGATTGCAGATGCATGCGCGCCAGAACGGGCGGTAGGTCCTGCAGGGTACTGAGGCCCGCGATGGCGTCCAGCGTGGCCTTGAGCGGCGCCGCGCCGGCCTTTTCCACGGCAGCTTCGTTCATACAGGCGCCGAAGTAATCGCCGATCTTTTGCTCGTTGGCCGTGCGCGCCGCCGCGGGGCTAGCGGCTTGCTCCAGTATTCCCCAGAGGAATTGCAGATTCTCCTGCGCCAACTTTCCGTAGACGCTCCACCTCGCCTGGTCGGGCGGAATGGGATTCAGCTTGTTCCAGTTGCCGCACGAATAGCGAAAGAAATCCACGCAGGGGTCTACGCTGCGCTCGAGGAACGCGGGTTCCAGGCTGGGCGTGTAAGGCAGCGAGGCGAGCGGACGATCCTGCGCGCAGAGGGCCGCCGCAATGAGCGTCATGGCGAGTAATAGCTTCACGCCCCGCAGGGTATCACACCGATGCGCGGGGGAGTTGCGCCTCACACAATGACGGGTCTCTCCAACCCAAGAAACGCTCCCGACCCAGAGGGTACCCCGGTCGCGGCTCCGAACGAGATACACGGCTGCACACGGAGCGGCGACCGTCAGGGAGCGAGTTTCGCACGCCGGAAATTCACGCGCTCGATTGGGCCCACGCCGAACACGAACATCCCCGCGCCTGCCAGGGCGAATCCGGCGGCCACTACGAAGGCCAGGTAGAACTCGCCGGTGCGGTCCACCACGAACCCCGTCAACGAAGGGGCCAGCACTCCCGCGAGGTTACCGAAGCCGTTCTGAAAGCTGGTCCACTTGCCGGCTGCCCGCGGTCCGGCCAGCGACTGCGTAATCGCCCAAAGATTCGACGTGTAGATGCCGAACGAAATACACGCCAGCGTCAACAGCACCATGGCCAGATTTGGATCGCGGACCAGCACCACCGGAACCAGGATGGTGGCGAACGCGAGGCCGGTGCCCGCGAAGCCCTTGCGCACCTGCGTCGGCGAACCGCCGCGCGCGATCAGACGGTCGCTGAGCCACCCGGACAACACGCACGAAACCGCGATCCCGAGCAACGGCAGCCAGCCGAATAACGCCATCTTCGCTTTTGGAAAGTGGCGCTCCTTTTCCAGATACGCCGGCAGCCAGGTGATCAGGAAGTACCAGTAGTAGTTGCCGCAGAAGAGGCCGAATGCGGTGAACCAGGCGGACCGCTCGCTCAGAATCGCACCAATGGAAGGGATCTCGGACGCATCCTCGCGCGCCGCCACGTTCTTCCCCCGAGGCATCCACGCGGCCCACGGAATCAGCCACAACAGGCTGCCCCCGCCGAGGACGACGAAGAAAACGCGCCATCCCACTTGAGACACCAGCAGGCCGCCCACCAGTATCCCCAACGCGGGCCCTACCTTGGTCCCCGAATCGATCAGCGCGTTGGCGAACCCGCGATGATGCTCCGGATACTCGCTGGCCAGAATCCGCGAATACGACGGGTAGGTCACCGATTCGCCGATACCCAGCAGCAGTCGCAGGGCCAAGATCATCACGAACACCGTCGCCGCTCCGGTCATCAAGGTGGCGCCGGACCACAGCAGGAACCCGAACCCCAGCACCCAGCCGACGGGGAAACGGCCCACCACCCAGCCCGCCACAAAACTGAGCTGGCAGAGCGCGTATGACGCAAAGAAAGCCGATTGCAGCAAGCCCACCTGGATATTGGTCAGATGCAATTCGCGCTGGATATCGGTGGCCGCTACCGATAGCGTAGTACGGTCGATGTAGTTGATCAGGGCGGAAAGGACGAGAAGGATGAGGACGCGCCATTCCTTGCCCGAGAGTGCCGTACGCGCAATTGCCGGCGATGAAGTCATCCGAGCCATTCTATACCCTGGCAAAGTGTGGTATCTTTGCCCTATTGAGGAGGGACGTTCCCATGGAACGAAAGAAGGCGAGCGATTATCCCCAGGAGTTGCTGAATCTGTTTGACCGCTATGTTCACGGCGAGATCGACCGCCGTAACTTCCTGGATGGCGCGCAGAAGTTCGCGGTGGGTGGCGTGACCGCCACGGCGATCTGGGAGAGTTTGCGGCCGAATTACGCGTGGGCGCAACAGGTGCCTAAAGACGATAGCCGGATCAAGACGGAGTACGCCAGCGTGCCGTCGCCAGATGGCAATGGCAGCATAAAGGGGTATCTGGTGCGGCCGGCGAAGGCCACTGGAAAGCTGCCGGGCGTGCTGGTGGTGCATGAGAATCGCGGCCTGAATCCTTACATTGAGGACGTGGCGCGGCGCCTGGGCACGTCGAATTTCATGGCGTTCGCTCCCGACGGGCTGACCAGCGTGGGCGGCTATCCGGGTGACGACGAGAAGGGCGGCGCGGCGTTTGGCAAGGTGGACCGGGCCAAGATGACCGAGGATTTCGTAGCGGCGGCGCGCTGGCTGAAGGCGCGGAGCGACTGCACGGGGAAGATCGGCGTGGTGGGTTTCTGCTACGGCGGGGGCATCGCCAACACGCTGGCCGTCCGCATGGGCAGCGACCTGGCGGCGGCGGTTCCATTCTATGGTGGGCAACCCCCGGCCGCGGACGCCGCCAAGATCAAGGCGCCTCTGCTGCTGCACTACGCGTCGCTGGACACGCGCTTGACCGGCGGATGGCCCGCGTATGAGGAAGCCCTGAAGGCCAACAAGGTGACCTACACCGGATACATTTACGAGGGCGCCAATCACGGTTTCCACAACGACACCACTCCGCGCTACGACGAGAAAGCGGCCAAGCTGGCGTGGCAACGCACGCTTGAGTTCTTCAATAAATATTTGAGGTAAAGGCTAAGATCCCACTGCATGCGGCGATCTCGCCGC
Organism: Candidatus Solibacter sp.; assembly: GCA_017883345.1. Classification (GTDB taxonomy): domain Bacteria; phylum Acidobacteriota; class Terriglobia; order Bryobacterales; family Bryobacteraceae; genus Solibacter. The sequence goes on from JADGNT010000292.1 coordinate 6,194, forward strand.
TTTCGATGAGGCAGGTCTGGCGGCAGGCGGAAGAGCCTGAGCGGCTCCCGCTTGCCGGGAGCCGCCTGTCGCCCGCTGCCCTCGGTGACCACATGCGTGCCCACCTCTTCGAGGAAGCTGAATCGCGCGTCCGTACGATTTCGTCCACATGGTCCTGCGCCCGGCCGCAATTAGTTTGCCTGTCGAACTACCCCCCACCCCCTTGTAAAGAAATGGCCAATTGGAGTACCCTGATCTTGGGATTGTTTTAGGGTAAATAGATCGTTTCAGCTTATTCCCTGCAGCTCTACGTTTTGTGACTGCTTGGGGTCCTCGCCTGGGCTCCGGACAGCCGACTGGGGTTGCCGGCACAATGGGAGGTTCCAT
>JADGNT010000293.1 GCA_017883345.1 Candidatus Solibacter sp.
CAGGTCCCGCCTCGACGAACTGCCGCAACTGATCAGCGTCCTGCGGGGCGAAATGAGCATGGTGGGCCCCAGGCCGATTGTAGAGGAGGAGATTTCCAAGTACGGTCCAGTGTTTCCCCTCTACGTGCAAGTCCTGCCCGGTCTGACCGGACTGTGGCAGATTTCCGGCCACACCCACACCAGCTATCGCGAACGGACCGAACTCGACATGAAGTACATGCGGGAGCGGACCATCTGGATGGACTTGCTGATTTTGTTGAAGACTGTTCGCGTGGTTATCTTTGGACGTGGCGCATACTGATTCCAGAGTGATGTTTCGAGCCGTCGCGCTCGCCTGTCTGGCGGCCTGCCTGGCGCATGCCGCTGTGAAGCTGCCCACGCTGCTGGCCGATCACATGGTGATCCAGCGCGAACAGCCCGTGCATATGTGGGGCAAGGCGGAACCGGGCGAGGTTGTTTCGGCGAGCTTCCGCGGTGAGACGAAAGCGGCCGCGGCGGATGCCCTGGGCCAGTTTAGCTTCTATCTTTCCCCGGGCGCCGCCGGCGGGCCTTTCGAGTTGACCATCCGGGGAGCGAACGAGATCGTCCTCAAGGATGTTCTGGTGGGCGAAGTGTGGGTGGTGGCAGGCCAATCGAACATGGAGTGGCCCGTCCGATGGGCGAGCGCGCCGGAGGCTGAAATTGCGGCCGCCACGCATCCGCGCATTCGCCTGTTCCGCGCCATGCACAGGGTTTCGGAATTCGCCCTCGACGATCTCTATGGGAATCCGTGGGCGCCATGCGGGCCGGAGTCGGTCGCCGGCTTTTCCGCCGTCGGATACCATTTCGGACGCTTCCTGCAGGAGCGTCTCGACGTTCCCATCGGGCTGATCCAGATTGCCTGGGGCGGCACTCCCATCGATTCCTGGACCAGTTACAGCGCCATCACCGCGGATGCCGCGCTGATGCCGGCCCTGGCCGAGTGGGCCAAAATCATGCGAAACCACCCCGCCGCGCTCTTGCGCTACCACCAGGAGTGCCTGCGATGGGAAGCGGCGGCGGCCCAGGCCAAGGCCGCCCACAGGCCGTTCACCGAGCCCGTGCCGGTAAAGCCGGTGGGGCCGAACGGCCCATGGAAACCCGGCGCCATCTTCAACGCGATGGTCATGCCGGCGGCGCCGTACCCGATCCACGGGGTGATCTGGTATCAGGGCGAGAGCAACACCTCGGCGGAGCGGGCGCCGCTTTACGGGCGGCTCTTCCGGACGATGATCGACGACTGGCGGCGTGTCTGGAATCAGGGCGACTTTCCATTTCTGTATGTGCAACTGGCCGGTTTCACTGCCGCGCCCGACAGCCAGTGGCCCGAGTTGCGCGAGGCCCAGCGTCGGGCGCTGGGCGCGGCCAATACGGGCATGGCGGTGGCCGTCGATCTCGGCGAGCGCGACAGCATCCACCCGAAGAACAAGCGGGAAGTGGCCCGCCGTCTGTCGCTGTTGGCGCGCGCTATCGTTTACGGCGAGCAACTCGTCTACTCCGGTCCGCTCTTTCGGCGCACGACGCGGGAGGACGGCGGGCTGCGCCTCTGGTTCGACCACACGGGAGGCGGCCTGTCGGCACAAGGCGGCACATTGCGGGGATTCGAGGTCGCCGGCGCGGACCGCCGCTGGGTGCCCGCCGCCGCGCGCATCGAAGGCGATACGGTAGTGCTATCCAGCCCGTCCGTTGCCGCGCCGCTCTACGTGCGCTATGGCTGGGCCGATTTCCCGGACTGCAACCTCTACAACGTCGAGGGTCTGCCGGCGGCGCCTTTCCGTTCCGAATAGACGGCGGCGGGCATGTAGACTGAGGGGGATGATCTTGTGATGAGAAGGTCGCTCGTCGTGATGCTGGTGTTCGGCGCGGCGGTGCTCGCGCCCGGTTCCCTTGCGGCTCAGGCGGCGAGGCCCGCCGCCGCCCCCGCGGGCGGCGAGTGGCGCTCGCTGTTTGACGGCAAATCGCTGGCGGGCTGGAAGGAATCGGACTTCTTCGGCGCCGGCAAAGTCACCGTCGACGCGGGCGTCATCACCATCGGCTCCGGCGCTCTCACCGGCATCAGCTGGGCGGCGTCCTCGCTCCCGTTCCCCACTTCCGGCTACGAGGTCCGCATCGAGGCCGCCAGGTTGAAGGGGAGCGATTTCTTCGCCGGGATCACGTACCCGGTGGGAGACTCCTTCTGTACGTGGATCAACGGCGGCTGGGGCGGCGAGGTGGTGGGCCTGTCGAGCATCGACGGCGCCGATGCTTCGATGAACGAGACCACGTCTAACCGGAAGTTCGAACTCGGCCGCTGGTACTCCCTGCGCCTGCGTGTGACCCCCACCACGATCTCGGCCTGGATTGGCGACGAACTCGTAATCGAAGTCGCCATCGACAAGAAGTGGATCGCTCTGCGCGAGGGCGACATCGATCGCTCCATACCATTCGGCATCGCAGCCTACTCCACGGTGGCGGGCGTGCGGAAGATCGAGTGGCGTCCCGTGGCGCCCGCCAACGGCGCGGCCAGGTAGCGGGGGTGCGCGACGCAGAAGTGGACGAACCTGAAGCCCCAATCGGAGCCGCGACCGTTAGGGAGCGGTTCCCGGCCGCGCACTGAGCCAACGCTTCCTAACGGTCGCGGCTCCGATTGGAGTACAGTGTACGCAAGGATCTTCTCGATTGGCGGGTGTTTGCCTGAATCGCCTCACTCCTACGTCGCACACCCAGGTAGCGGACGCGCTGCTTGAGAACGGATTGGCGCGGTGCTACAGTCGTCAACGAGAGTGGAAGCGCCTCTAATCCTTTTATTGGGGAGGAATCATGCCGGAAGAGAAGCAGGCCGTTACGCGGCGAAATTTCGGGAAAACGTTAACCGGGGCCGGCGCCGTGGCGGCGGTCGCCGGACCCGTCGCAGCCCAGATAGCCTCACCCGGTCCGGGCCAGTTTGGGCCCGTGGTGGTCGGGAACTATGCCATGGTCGATCAACTGGTTTTCGGCGGCATCGGGATCCGCGGACGCGGGATGAGCGATCTGCGGATGTTGCTGGGCGAATCGCGGGTGCGGTTCGTGGGCATCGCCGACGTCCGCGAGAGCGCTCGGGAGACCGTCAAGAGCACCGTTGATGGCTACTACAAGAACAACGATTGCAAGATGTATCGCGACCCGGCGGAAATCCTCGCGCGGCCGGACATCGACGCTCTGCTGATTGCCACCAGCGACCGCTGGCATGGTCCCATGGCGATGTGGGCGGCGCAATCCGGCAAGGACATGTACATCGAGAAACCCGGCGCGATGTCGATCAATGAAAGCTATGCCATGGCCGACAATGTGCGCCGCTATGGCGTGGTCTACCAGTCGGGCGCCCAGCGGAGGAACCAGTTCGCTTTCGAGTTCGCCGTAGGGCTGGCGCGCAGCGGCAAGCTGGGCAGGCTGCTGGCGGTGCACGCGGATACGGCGATCGGGTTGGGAACCGTGGATGCGGGCGGGCACGGCTGGTGGCCGGCGGAAACTCCGGAACCCGATCCGTTGGTGCTCAATTGGGACAAGTGGCTGGGTACGTGCCTCTGGCGGCCGTGGAATACCGCTTACCCGGACCGTGGCCGCGGCGAGTTCTGGGATTTCCACGCCGGTCTGCTGGAGTGGGCGTCGCACACCGTCGCCGTGGCTCAATGGGCCGCCGATATGGAGCACACGCAGCCAGTCGAGTACGAACCCGAAGGCGGCATTTTCCGCGGTGACGGACTGATCAGCCGGTATACCATCAATTGCCGGTACGCCAATGGCGTGAAGCTCGTCCTGCGTAACCACAGTTGGGGCGGGTTGGGTTCGTGCAGCAACCGGTTCGAAGGCACCGAGGGCTGGGTCGAAACCGGCGACAGCGGACGCATCGAGGTATCTCCCAATCTGAAGTCTCTGGTGCCGACGAAACAGGGGACCAGGTATGACCCCACCGCCGCGCATATCAAGGAGTTCATCGATTGCATCCGTTCCCGAACTCCGCCACGCGCCAACGCCGAAGTCACGGCTGCCACGCACGTTACCTCCCATGCGGCCTGGATCTGCGCTCAACTGAACCGTAAGTTGACCTGGGATCCGGCCAAACGAATGTTCCTCAACGACGAAGAAGCCAACCGCATGCGCGGCCGGGCCTATCGCGAGCCCTGGCGGATGGAAGCCTTGGCCACCAGCATGTAAGGAATCAGAGAGGATAAGGAGATTACCGAGATGCCACAAACACCTGGACAGACACAACCACCTCAGGGAGCACCGGCAGCACCGGCAGCGCAGGGAGCACCGGCAGTGCAGGGACAAGCGGGACGTGGAGCGGCGCCGGGCCAAGCGCCTGGCGGGGGCAGGGGAGGAGCGCCCAGAACTCCGGCTCCGACTGTCCCGCCCGAATTCGACGCACTGCCGATCTGGAAATTGGATCCACCGAAACTGCTCGCCATGGTCAAGGACCCGAACTCGACGGAATTCCAGAAGGCCATCGCCTGCAAGAAACTGGCGTTCGTGGGCGGCAAGGAAGTGGTGCCGACGATGGCGGCGCTGCTCAACCATCCGCACCTGGCGTGCTACGCCCGCTTCGCGCTGGAGCCGAACCCCGACCCATCGGTAGACGACGCGCTGCGCGCCGCGCTGCCGAAATTGAAGGGCCTCCGTCAAATCGGGGTCATCACCACCATTGGCGTACGCAAGGACGCCAAAGCGCTGGATGCCCTCGCCAAACTGATCGACGACAGCGATGCCGAAGTCGCCGGGGCGGCATCGGCGTCGGTGGGAATGATCGGGGGCTTGCAAGCGTCCAGAACGCTGCAGGCGGCACTGGGGCGCACCAAGCCTCCGGTGTTTCCGGTGGTGGCCCGAGCCACCCTTATATGCGCCGAAGGGTTGATGGCCAGTAACCGTCCGCGGGCGCTGGAGTTGTACGCCCAGTTGAGTGCGACCACGATGCCGGGGCCGGTGCGCCAGGCGGCGATTCGCGTGCTCAATGCCGCGGGACCCGCGCCGGCAGGCGCGAAGCCGTATCCGCCGCCGACGGGCGAGGCAGCCGAGAAGGACCAAAGCGGGTTCTTGGGACGGGGCCGCTAAGCCCGCGGACCGGCCCAAGGCGCGCCGCCGGCCCCATCTCCAAGCCCGGGACGTCACCCTCAATCGCTCAGGCACTGGTTCCGGGGCAAAGAAACTCCCACCCCTCGTCCTGACTACCGGGATGCTGGAAGGCCTCCGGGAATTTGGGCTGCCCGTCCTGCGCCGGATGAATGAAGCCGATGATATTGCCGCACGTCTGGCACCAATGGGCGTGTTTCGCTGGTGGGTCGAGCAATTTGGCCTTCCCCAATCCGCTGTCGATCCCGCTTTTGAGTTGACCTGCTCTTGGCCCAGAATCCTGGAGCGGAGCCGGAAGACGACGTGGAAGGAGTTTCTGAACCGCCCTTCATTGCTTGCCCATCGGGCATTCCCAACCACTGATCGATTACCCTGAGCGCTGAATGAACAGCGAGGATAGAATCAGACAAACGAACTAGAGCACCTACTGTAGCACCTTGGAAACAGCCCCTCGAAGTTCTCTGTAAGCCGCTGGGAAACAAAGACATACATGCCATGGAACGCGGAGACGTTCGGCCTGTCACGTCGGAGGTCGCGGGTTCGAGCCCCGTCGTCCCATTTCCAACGACTTACGGGCGGCAGCTTCATTTGTTGCACCTTCAATATGCGCACCGTACTGCTTCGATCCGGGAGCCGGAGTCGCGCAGTGGACGGGAGTCCCCGCAACGAGTTGGCACCGCACCAGCTGCGGCGTTTCTGAACGTGTAATCGACTTGATGATTCCGTAGAATCGAGCACGCCGCGTCTCTGATCCTCGTCCTGACTCGGCCCAGCATTTTGCCTTCACTCCAAACCAGACCGAATGCCAAATCGCGTCGGAGCTTTTGGCGCGCTGCGATGTCTGCCCTACTATTGCTCCACGGAGGGGAACACTCCCGCCGGTGGGTGAAAGCCTATGAGGTCAGAAATCATGCGCCAGATCGTTGAGACCATCGAAGCCGACGTCCAGTCGAGGCCATCAGCGATTGAATTTGAGATGGCCTATCAAGCTCGCGTCGCGATTGACCGAATCAGGTTCGCAATCAAGCACGCGGAACAGTTTGCCAGGCCCTGCGAGACGATGCGCGAAATAGGTATGGAACTGCTTGACGCGCTCGAACGTCTTGAAGCGCTCGACCGGCGCTTTCAGGCTCGGTCCCGCATATCCGTGTCTCAAAAGAACGGAAGTGCCGAAGGGGCAAGGGGATGAACATATGTTCAGCGACTATGAGAACACCGACCTTCCGGTGAAAGCTGTTTCAAGCTGGGGACGATGCTGCCGGAAAGGGTAGCGATACCCAAAGTGCGTCGGCCCTTGTGCGGCCAGCGCCCCCAAGCGATCGCCGCGTGCCCCACGCAAAGCTACTCGGCGCGAAAGAGGTCGCGCATTGGCTCGGCGTGAGCAGAGCGTGGGTGTTTGAACATTCGAACGGACGCCGTCGCCCCTTCTTGCCGTCCGTAAAGCTGGGGAAAT
>JADGNT010000294.1 GCA_017883345.1 Candidatus Solibacter sp.
CCGTACTTCTTGACGGCCTGCACGGCGGCTTCCTTCACCTTGGGATGCGTGATCAGGTCCAGGTAATCGTTGGACCCGAACATCAGCACTTTGCGGTGCCCCATACGCACTTCGCCAGCCCCACACCCTTCGCGGTCCCCAAAGACCTCGAAGTACATGTAGAGCCCGGCGGCCTGCAAATCACTCGGACGAGTGAAATTTCGGCATTTCTCGAAAATGTCGTTCGAGCCACTGCCCTTTCTTTTGCCGGTGATGTCGCTAGTCGATACGCGCATGGTCCTCAGTTCCAATTATAGATTCGATATGTCTTGTAGCGCTTGGCTCCCATCACTTCTAATGAGCGATTCATGAGCACGTTATCCTCAAGAATCCAGGACATCTCGCAGTCGCCAAACCCCAGTTTCCGCGCGTTAGAGACCAACGTGGCGTAGAAACCCGCCGCGAGGCCCGAAGCCCGGTACTCCTCGACGACCCCGAGGGCAAGGACCCGTACATTCTTGATCAAACGTTGATGATACAGGATTTTGAGCAGCCCCGTCGGGAACAGGCTTCCGTTGGCCGGTTTGAGCGCCTGATTCACGTCGGGCAATGCCAGCGCAAAGCCAACTACCCGGTCCCCCACTTCTCCAATCAGCACCAGATCGGGCTTGAGAATCATCTTCATCTCTTTGCCCATCAGTAAGAATTCTTCGCGTGTCATGGGGATGAATCCCCAGTTGCGCTGCCACGCCGCTCCATAGACTTCCCATATGCGCGCCACATCGTTCTGGAAGTCCTTCATGTTAATGGGACGAACGCGCACTCCGGTAGTCTTTAAGGCTCTTTCGGCAACGCGATCGATCTTTTTCATTTCGATGGTGTTGGCGTTGCTCAGGTAGGCGTAGAGATCCATGGCCTTGGTCAGGCCGGCCTGGTCCATTAGCCCCGGATAGTACCGGGGGTTGTAGGTCATCATCACCATCGGCGAAGAATCAAATCCGTCCACCAGCATGCCGCATTCGTAGTTCGTGGATGGGCTCACCGGGCCGCGCAGGAACGTCGCGCCCCGCTCGAAAACCCATTGACGCGCTCGTTCCAGGAGCGCGCGCGCCACCTCTACGTTGTCTACACTCTCGAAGAAACCGAAAAATCCGGCGTTCTCTTCATGGAACCGATTGTGGTTCCGGTCGATGATGGCCGCCACGCGACCCGCCACCTTGCCACCCTCCCGCGCCAGGAAGAACTCCGCTTCCGCGTTGGCATAAAAAGGATGCTTCTCGCGGTCCAACAACTCTTTGACCGCGATGCGCAACTGCGGCACCCAATATGGATCGTTACGGTAGATTGTGAAAGGCAGTTCCACAAACTCATGCAGCGCCTTTTTGTTTTTTACTGCCGCAACTTCAATACCTACCAATCATAGCCCCTTTGGAGACAGTTTTTGGTACAGCATGGGTGCCGTCATAATCAAAACCGCAGCCGTAACGACGCCGGCCAGCAGGTCAACCGTATAGTGGTATCGAAGATAAACTGTAGCAAAAATGATGCACGGAGTGTAGGCCAAATAGATCCGGAACCACCGTTTCGAGACCATCCGGCTGCCCCACCACGCCAGGATGGTGAGTTCCGTGTGGCCGCTCGGAAAGCAATCGTAATGCGCGGATTCCAGGCGGTCGAGGAAGCCCTGCATGGCGTGAAACAACCATAAACCCTGCAACGGAAAGTGCTGCAAGTGTTTGAGAAGAAAGCGTGGTCCGCGGGCCGGAACCAGCAGGTACCCCACGTACGAGGTCAAAAAACCCAAGACGATTAAGAAAACATAATATTGAAAATCCCTGGTTCGCCCCTTGCGCCACAGCACCCAGGCGATGTACAGAAACGCCGGTATAAAAAGGGTGTAGATCGCTTGCAGAAACTCCGTCAGGACGGGCGTGTGGACGCGCTCCAGCCAGACGGAGGGGTGCGCTCCCCAGATTCGGAAATCGAGATCGGCGAGCCATTGGTCGGCATCGGAGCCGCGCACCGCGGGGATGAACAGCGCCATCTCCTTGTAACAGGCGCCGACATAGGGCAGCCAATACCAGTCGCGGAAAAACCCGGAGGTGGCGTTGGGCCGCTTCACCTGGTAGACGATCGCCGCGCCGCTAATCAGGTTGGCAGCCAGCAGGGGGAGCGCGTAGGGCAATTTGCTCCACCAGCCGAGGATAACCACGACCTGGCAGGCAAAATAGGCGAGAATGACCTTGTCGACCGCCCAGAAGCGCGTGTCAGCCTTTAATAGTTCAGGCTTCAATAGGTCAGCCTTTAATACGTCAGCCAACCCGCCTCCTTGTACCAAGCCAGGGTTGCCGCCAGGCCCTCGTCCAGCGAAGTCGGCGCCACGAACCCGAGTTCGCTCGCGGCGCGCCCGGTATCGCAGGTCCACGCCATGCATCGCGCCTCGGCGATCTTTTCGCGCGAGACGATGCCCGGCGTGCCGCTTAAGCGTGCCCAGAGTTCGCCGCAGACCCCCACTGCATTGGCCACGGCGAACGGTACCGTCAACACGCGCGGCGTCCGCGCCATGATGCGCGCCGCCGACTCCCCCAGTTGGCGCCAGGATACGGGTTTGGCATGCGCCAGGAAATACGCCCGCCCCGCCGCGCGCGGCGCGCCGGCGGCGGCCAGCAAGCCTTCCACCAGATCCTTGACGTAAATCGCGCTGAACCAGCGCTCGCCGCCCGAAATCTCCAGCACCAGCCCTTTGGAGATCGATTTCAGCAACTGAAAGACATCCGTATCGCGCGGCCCGTAAACCACCGGCGGCCTCACGATCACTGCGTCCGGCGCCAGATTGCGCACCACGCGCTCCGCATCCAGCTTGGATTTCCCATAGTGCGTCAGCGGGTGGGGCTCGGCGTCCTCGGCCAGCGGCGCGCCGGGCGTGGCAGGCCCCATCGCGGCCAGCGAACTGACATGAACCAGCCGCATTCCCCGCCCTGCCATGGCGTGCGCCAGTTGCTCCGTGGCGCGTACGTTGCCGGTGTAGTAATCCCGCGGGCGCAGCGCTTTGGTGACGCCCGCCAGGTGGATCACGGCATGGGCCCCGCGCAACGCCTCGGCGAGGCCAGCGCCGCTCGCCAGATCGCCGTAGACGGTCTCCACGCCCGCCGGCAGCGAGCGCGGCACACGGGTGCGGCGCACCAGAGCGCGCACGGTCTCGCCTTTGGCGATGAGCTTTTCCAGCAGGTGCCTACCGATGAAGCCGGTACCGCCAGTTACCAGAATCATTACGGCGACGTACTTCGGAAGGCGACCTCGCCGAAATAGCTCTCGGCGGTGGTGCCCGTATGTTGGGAATTGATCTGGAGGCGCAGACCCTTGACGCGCGGCGCGGTTTTGCCGTAGGCGCGCTCGTAATCGGCGGCGATGTTGCGGCTCTCCGCAATCCACTTGTTCATGTTGGCGGCGCCGGACTGGCAGACCACGGCAAAAATACGCACCAGCGGAATATTGCTGGCATATTGCATGGTTCCCTGGGGTGCGCTGCTGTCCCAGATGTAGGTCAGGATTCGCCTATCGGAAAACACCACCAGCACCTGGGCAGCCTGGTCGTCGGTGGAGGCGCGGCGGAAATCGCCCCCGCCCGGCAGTTGAGCCACCTTCCAGTGCCAGGTCAAAAACGGCATCTGGGCGGGGTCCACATCCACCGAGTGCTCCAGCCCAAAGGAACTCATCACGCTCTTCAGACGCAGGCAACTTTCGGTTTCCTTGCAGATCGAAATGTCGGGTTGACCGTGGTTCATCTTGATCTGCCAGTCCACGGGCAGACGTCCCGCAGCCCACTTAGCCGTATTCAATACGATGAAAGCCATCTGGGAGGTGCGTGCCTGGAATAGGAAAACAAGAAAGCTGCAAGCCAGCAGATACTTTTTCAAGAGACCTCTCACGCGCGTGTGCCGCCGTGCCCTTCTATTACTATCGCATGAATGGCGTGGGTTTTGCCACTGTGGATCGGGTGCTTGAACGTTTTCGGGAAGGCTGGCCATGAATACGCCCCACGGGATACACCGCGTTTTCGTCGTGTGGCGCGAAAACGTTTAAGCCCCCGTGTGGATCACTTTCCGCGCGCTTGAATCGCCTGCGCCGTGAGCGCCGCCTGCCGGGCTACCGATTCCGGCAGCCCCGGCACGGGCCGCGTAAACCGCTGCACGTCTTCCAGATCCTCCGCTTGCCCCACCACGTACAGCGCGCGCAGCGCTTCCCAAACGTGATTTTTGTCGGCGGAGAGTTCGGCCAGCGCGTCGCCAGGCGCCACGGCGTCGCCTTCCTTGTGCTCCAGGGTGCGCACTTCCCCGGGCGCCGGCGACCGCACCTCGCTAGCGCCAACGCGCGCCAGCAGGGTTCCGGGGTTCACGTAGTCCCCCAACTTCAACCGGTAGCGGACCGGTCCGGCCACGGGCGCTCGCACCGCATAAGGGCGCAGCATGGCCACCAGTTCGCCGCGCGCCGCGCCGTCGCCAAAGCCGGCCAGAGAGAGCGCTGCGTTGCGCCGCACCATGGGTTCCGGATCGTGGATCAGCCGCCGCAAAGCCTCATGGAACGGCGGATACGCGCGGTCCTGGCCCATGATCCACGCCGCGGTCTGGCGGATTTCGAGATTCGGACTCGCCGCCTCCGCGATCGCGCGCGGGTACCAGCGGGCGGCATTTCGACGGTGAGAAATCCGCTCGCCCAATTGCACCAGCGCATGCTGGATATGCCGCGGCTTGGAGCCGTCCGCGAAGTACGCGTCGAGGTCGGAATCGCTGAGCTGGCGCCCAAACCACGTGTTGTACCAAAACAGGAAGGGGAACAGCACCAGCCCGAGCGCAAACAGCGCGATCAATAAATACGCGCGCCGGCCGGGACGCTGGTGTGCTCGGGGAGTTTCCGCTTGCATGCGAGAACTCATCATACCCCAGGCGGGCCTAATCGCGATCGAAGAGGGCGTCGAGGGGCACTACGATCTCGGGATCTTCAGTGCGGAGTTCGCTCACTTCAGAGACTCCGCCCATGGTGCAGCGCCAGGCCTTGCGGGTGCGCGGGTCGATGACCCAGACGTAGCGGACGCCGAAGTTGCCTTCCTGGTCGACTTTTTCGAAACCGAACTTCGCGAAGATCTTGAGAACGTCCTGCCCGGAGAGGGTCTTAAGCTTTGGCATGGACGAGCGGATCGAGTTCGAAGGAGGCGAGCACCGACGGATCTTCCGCCAGATCAAGCTCCGCCAGATCCTCGCCCTTTAGGTGAAGGCTGATCGCCTCTCTCAGGTTTTCGGTCAACTCATCGAGGGTCTTGGCCTGGGTTACGACAGGAAGATCCAAACACTCGGCGACGTACTGTTTTTCGCCTTTGAAAATGCGGACTTGAATGATTTTCTTCATGGTTGGACTTTAGTTTAGGCGGGGCCGCCACAATCGTCAACACATGCCTCCCGAAGCACCGCGCAACCTACCCGCCCTTCTCCTTCCTCAACGCTCCATTCTTTATGGTAACGAAGCGGTAGCCCCGGTATCGGCTTTACTCGAACAGGTCGCAGACCGGGACCAGCGTCTCCGGGTTCTCCGTGCGCAACTCCGTCACCTCCTGCATGCCGCCGGGAGTGCAGCGCCAGGCGTGCCGCGTGACCGGATCGAGGATCCAGACGTAGGGGACGCCGAACGCCAGGTAGTCTTCCACGCGTTGGCGCATTTCCGAAAGACGATCGTCCGGGGAGAGGACCTCAATACAAATGAATGGCGGGGTGGAGAGGATTTGCCCGGGAGGGTTGCCCAAGACCAGGCACACATCGGGAACGCGAAAGCGCGTGGCGGAGACCTGGACGCGCAGTTCCACAAAGCCCCAGAGTCCCCACTCCTTCCGGTGAGACCGGTAATAGAATGCGATCTCCGTCTGCAGCCGGGAATGATCCTTCTCGCCCAAGTTCCGCTCCAGGACCACCCCGTCGACGTAGTCGCAATCCGGGCGGTAGCTGGTGCTCAAGTAATCGTGGACGCTTACCAGTGACCCCGTGGCCATAAATAAGGACTCTTCCCTAAGATAGCAAAAACGCCGGCACACATTGAAAGCGAGACCGGCGGATGCCGTGGCACCCTCATACTGCGATCAGTTCTTCACGGACAAAATGGAGGCGGATGATTTTGGGACGGGACTCCTCTTCGAAGTGACAGATCACGGCATCGCGAACCATTTCGTTTAGTTCTTCAAGCGTGCCGGCAACGGTAAAAATCGACTGGCCCAGAGCTTCCGCGGCGTAGCCCCCCTCGGGCGGCTCGCTCACGATGAAGATGATTTCGTTCACGTTCGACCTCTCAAAATAAAGACCGCCGGCGAACCAGACAGGCCCACCGGCGGTTGGAATTGCCTCGCGATTACTCGGCCAGCGATTCTTCGCTGGTATCTTCCGGGAGGCCGCCGGCGTACTGCAGCCGCGTCTCCTCGTCGTAACCCGGGATAGCGTCCAGAGGCACGTCGGTAGGCGTCTCTTCCACCACATCCTCGCCGGCGATCTTGACCTGGCGGTAATACTCCATGCCGGT